>NZ_WMHO01000169.1 GCF_010994245.1 Sandarakinorhabdus rubra | reverse complement strand
CGCCAGCCTGGCCGGGTGCGCGGCAGACATGGGCGTTGCCGGCACCAGGTGGACCACGGCGGAGTCGACCTTGGGCGCCGGCACGAAGGCGCGCGCCGGCACGGTGAGCGCGATCTTCGGCACGGAACGCCACTGCGCCAGAACCGCGAGCCGGCCATAGGCGCCACTGCCCGGCCGGGCGGTGATGCGCTGCGCCACTTCCTTCTGGAACATCAGCGTGAGGCTGGCCCACCATGGCGGCCACTCTTCGCCATCGAGCCAGCCGGTGAACAGCGCGGTGCCGATATTGTAGGGCAGGTTGGCGACGATGTGAGCACCGTCTCCGGCAAGAGCGCGGGCATCGACCGCCATGGCATCATCGCCCACCACGGTGAGCCAGCCGTCGGCAGCGGCGGCGAGTTCGGCCAGTGCCGGCAGAGCCCGGTCATCGCGCTCCACCGCCACCACGCTGGCCCCGGTGCGCAGCAGGGCGCGGGTGAGACCGCCGGGGCCGGGGCCGACCTCATAGACGCGCGCGCCGGTGCCAAGGCCGGGGATGCGGGCGATGCGGTCGAGCAGGTTGGTGTCGGTAAGGAAATTCTGGCCGAGCGATTTTCGCGCATCAAGCCCGTGGGCGGCAATCACCTCGCGCAGCGGCGGCAGATCAGGCAGGCCCATCGGTTGCGTCAGGCCCGCGCGGCGGCGCAGCCGGCGGCCATGCGGATCGCTGCGATCATGGCATCGGGCCGGGCAAGCTGGCGCCCGGCGATGTCGAACGCGGTGCCGTGATCGGGCGAGGTGCGGATGATCGGCAGCCCCAGCGTAACGTTCACCCCATCATCGAAATGCAGGCTCTTCAGCGGGATCAACGCCTGGTCGTGATACATGCACAGCGCCACGTCATACCGTGCCCGGGCGCGGGCGTGGAACATCGTGTCGGCCGAAAGCGGCCCCGTGATGTCGTGCCCTTCGCCGCGCAGCGTTTCGATGGCGGGGCGGATGATGTCCTGCTCCTCGCGGCCCAGCGTACCGTTCTCACCGGCGTGGGGGTTCAGGCCGGCAATCGCGATACGCGGCCGCTCGATGCCGAAATCGCGGGCCAGCGCCCGGGCGGTGATGCGCGCGCGGGTGACGATCAGATCGGTCGTCACCAGCCGCGGCACGTCGGCCAGGGGCACGTGCACGGTGAGCGGCACGGCGCGCAACGTGGGCCCGGCCAGCATCATCACGGCATGGCTGGCCGCCACCCCGCAGCGTTCGGCCACGAACTCGGTCTGGCCCGGATAGGCAAAGCCTATGGCCGCCAGCTGCGCCTTCGACACCGGGCCGGTGACAAGGCCGGCGGCCATGCCCTGCCGGGTGAGGCCGACCGCCAGTTCCAGGCTGTCGAGCGCGCAGCGGGCGCCGGCCAGGTTGGGCTGGCCGGGAATGATCTCGCCCGGATCATCCACCTGGATCAGCGGCAGCGCGTCGGCGAAGGCGCGCGCCGCCATGGCCGGATCGGACAGGCTGGCGATCGGCCCGTCCCACACGGCGCGGATCGAGCGGGCGTCCCCGATGGCGAGGAAGGGCGGCAGGCTGTCGGTGTGGCGGTGCGCCCAGGCCCCGGCGATCACCTCCGGCCCAATGCCGGCCGGATCACCAATCGAGATGGCGAGCGGCGCCGGTTCAGCAGTGGCCATCAGCGATAATCGACGATGGCATCGCGCCTGAGATCGCGCAGGTAGCGGCGAGCGCGCATGTTCACCCGCTCGTCGTTCATCTGGGCATAGATCTGCTCGAAATTGGGAGCGCTGGCCTGCACCTGGCTTTCGTCGCGCCCGCACAGCACCAGCACGCGCAGGCCTTCCTGGGCTGAACCGAAGGCCGGAGTCGCCTCACCGATCGACAGGCGGGACATGATGTTCTGCAGCGCCGGCGGCAGATCGCGCAGGCGCACGGCATCGTTGCTGGCCACTTCGCCGCCCACCTTGGGGGCGATGGCGTCGACACCGCCGCAACCACCCATGTTCTGGGTCAGCGCCTGAATCTCGGCGACGCGGGCGCGCGCCTGTTCCTCAGTGGTGTCGGGCTTCAGCGGGATGGTCAGCTGCTTCAGGCTGAGAATGGCATTCATCGGATCGGCGGCCAGCACCTGGCGCTTCTCCAGCAGCGCCATCACGGCCACGCCGCCGGGCACCGCCAGTGGATCGGTGATCTGGCCGGGCTGCAGGGCGGTCACGGCCGGGGCCACCGCATCATTGAGCTGTTCGGCGCGCACCCAGCCCAGGTCTCCACCCAGGCCGGCGGTGGAGGCTTCGGAAAACTGGCGGGCATAGGCGACGAAGCTGGCGCCGCCCCGGATCTGGCCGACGATGCGCGCGGCATCGTTCATCACGTCATTCACCGTCTCCGGCGTTGCCGACAGGAAGATCTCTCCGACATGATACTCGTCCTTGCCCTTGGCGGCGTTCAGCTTGTCGATGACCTGCTGGACCTCGTCGTCGCCGACATTGACCAGCGGCTCGACCTTGCGGCGCAACACCCGGCTCCAAGCGAGCTCGGCGCGGATCTGGCTCTTCAGGCTGTTGGCCGACGAGCCGTTCTCATGAAGATAGGTCTCGAACTGGGCCGGGGTGCGGCGGAAATTCTGCGCCACCCGTTCAAAGCTGCGGTTCACCTCTGCCTCGCTGATGCGGACATCATTCTCTGCGGCTTCCTGCATCTGCAGCTTCTCGTCGATCAGGTTGCGGATGATCTGCAGACGCAGGCGCTGGCGCTCCTCCTCGTCGATGCGGCCGCCGTTGGCGGTGACCACCAGCGCTAGGCGATGATCGATATCGGTATCGGTGATGACATCGCCATTGACGATGGCCTGCGCCTTCCTGAGCGACGGGTCGACCGTGCCCAGCACCAGCACGTCGGGCAGATCATTGGCGTTGAAGCTGCGGCCGGCCACCTGGGCCTGGGCAATCGTGGGCAGTGCGATCTGGGGCAGGGCGATCAGCCCCGCCATGGCGACCCGCGCCGCCCGCTCGATCATGCTCTGTTTCCGGCTCGACAAGGTCATTGTCCTTCACTTGGCTTCGCTGCGGCCCGATCCCGCCTGCTGTGCGCCGCGCGCCCTCCAGCGGCCCATAGCGCATGGCCGGCGAGGGGGCAAAGCACCAACTTGGGGCCGCATCTGCCACGGCGGGGCTGAACATCGGGTGAAAACGGCGTTGCCCCGGCCGGTTCACCGGCCGAGAGTCTTGAACGCGATGCTGATCTGGAAATTGTTGCCGGGCCGGAAATCGCGGTCGCCGACATAGTCGCGGCGCCAGCCCAGGCCAAAGCGGAAGCACTCGTCCTCATATTCCACCCCGATGCGGTGGCGGATCGGCTCGAATCCGTTGCCGGTGGCCAGCGGATTGTCGGCGCGGGTGGTGAGGTTGACGATGGCATTGCCGAACAACGTCCAATAGCGGGCAAAGGCCAGCCGCCCGGCAATGCGCAGTTCCTGTCGGTCTTCGAGGTCCTCCAGCGTGACGTTGCGGTTGAGCCGGATATAGGCGGCCGAGACATAGGTGCGCCGGCCGCCCACCGTGAGGTCGATCTCATTGCGCCTGACCGCCAGATTGTCCTTGTCGAGCCGGAAGCGGTGGGTGAACTCCACCAGCCGGCCAACCTTTAACGTGGTGCGGCCCACTACGTCCGACACGCGGCCGCGAAAGCCGGTGCCGTCGGCAAACTCGCTGCCATCGCCGTCGAGTCGCAGTGACTGGCCGATTTCGGCCCTGAGCTGCCATCCCGCCCGGTCGAGGCCATATTCAAGGCCATAGGTGACCCGGCTGCCGCTTTCCTGGCGATCAAGGCCCGGCGTGCGATTGAGCTCGAACAGGCTGATGTCTTCCAGCTCGAAGGCACGCGAATCCTCGTTGGCAAAGCCCGAATTGGGGATGCGTGGCGCCGCCACCAGCTGCACGCGGGGGGATATCGTCTGCTCACCGCCGAACGCCGGCCCGGCAAAGGGCCAGGCGATGTCGATCGCGGCCAGCGCGACGCCGCGCCCGCGCCAGCCATCGCGGCCAGCATAGTCGGGAAAGGTCGCCCGATCGCTGTTACGCACATCGTAGAGATCGCCGCGCACCAGGGCCGTGGTGCTGATGCGCTGGCCCAGTGCGGTGGTGAACAGCCGGTCCCAGCGGCTCCAGCCGATGACGCGGAACAGATCCTGCCCATCGGTGCGGGTGAGCAGCATGGAATTGGCGCCGAAGCGCAGTTTGCCACCGGCGACATTCCAGTCCGGCCGCCAGTCATAGTCGATGAGCGGCAGCACCAGCGGGCTCTCGCTGGCGCGGTCGGTGACGCGCAGGCCCTGGAAATACCAGGCCGAAATCGACAGCCAGCTTTCGGATGTGATGCGTTCCAGCGCGTAGGAGGAGCGCAGCGTGTCGTCGAAGCCCAGGCCATAGCGACGGTTGAACGTGTCATCGCTGGTCAGCCGCAGCGAGAAGACCGAGCGCCAGTGCGGTGAATGCTGCAGGCGGCCCTTGATCCCGAGGTAACCGCGAAACCGCTCGCCGCGATCGATCTCGGTCAGGCCATCGGAAGCGAGGTCGAACCGGCGCGACACGGTGAACATGCCATCGACCTGGATGGGGCCGGACTTCAACAGGCGGCGCGCCTGGAAGGCCAGCGCCGGATTGGTGGCGGTGTAGAGCCAGGGCGTCAGGGTGACGTCACTGTCCGGTGCCATGGCGAGGTGGATCGGAGCGGAAACGCCAAGGCCCAGCTGGCGCTGGATCTCGAGCGCCGGGATCAAGAGGCCCGAGGCGCGCGGTGCATCGCCGTCCGGGTGCGACAGGCGCGGCAGATAGAGCACCGGCACGCCGAACATCTCGAGACTGGCGTTGCGATAGGAGATGCGGTGGCGGGCCTCGTCATAGCGAACCTGGACTGCCTTGATCTTCCACACCGGCGTCTGCGGGCAGCCATCGCCCGACACCACGGCACAGGGCGAATAGGCGGCGCGGTCCAGCGTGTAGGTGCCGCCATCCCGCGTGGCGCTGCGGGCGCCAAGCCGGCCGCCATCGTTGAGGACCAGCAGCATGTTGGCGATGGCGCCATCGCGCAGGCTGTCGGTGAGGGTGATGCGGTCCCCCATCGCCTGGTTGCCGCTGGGATCGGTGATCGAGACACTGCCGATGGCCACCACCTCGCCCGGCGCTTCCTTGCCATCGGCATCGTTGCTGCGCGTATATTCCACCCGGTCGGCCACCAGCCGATAGCCGTCGCGGGACAATTGCACCCGCCCGCTGGCCACCACCAGCCGCGTATCCTCGTTGTAGGTCAGCTGATCGGCTTCGAAATCCAGTGTGTCGCCGGGGCCGGGCCGGCTGCTCAGCCGCGGCGGGGCATCGGGATCGGCGTTGGCCGGTTCGGGATTGCCCCAGGTCGCCGGGCTCATGCGCTGGGCAAGAGCCGGGGCGGGCAGCAGCGCCACCAGCGCCGCAGCCGCCAGCAGGCCAGCCCGGCGGGCAGGAACGGGAATCCCGGGCAGGAGGCGGTGTGGGGCCACGCCGGTTCGATTAGCCGGGCCGCCAATCCCCTGCAACCTCTGGCGCCTGCAACCTCCGGCTTGGCGGCGGCGCGCCGGCCTCCTAAGCCAGATTGGCCCGCCGAATCAGATTCTCGAATCCAAAAAAGGAGCCGATCCATGCTCGCCATTTCCTATCTGCCGGCCATCGCCGATCCCACCGCCGCCCTGGTGGTGCTCGCCGGGCCGGCGGCGGCGCTGTCGGCCGGCGCGGCG
>NZ_WMHO01000168.1 GCF_010994245.1 Sandarakinorhabdus rubra | reverse complement strand
AGCCCCAGTCGCTGTCGGCCAGCGGGTTCCGCTTCACGCCGTCGGGCCAGCTCGACAATCGCCGCGCGCTGTCGCTGGGCGTGGCGGCGCGGGTGGCCACGCCGGTGGTCGATCGCTCCAAGGCGGCCGCGCCGGTGGAAGCCTTCGTGGTGCCGCGCGGTTACAGCGTCAACGTCTCGCTGGGCTGGCAGGGCTTTGCCGTCGATACCGGCTATAGCCATGCCGAGCCGACCCTGGTGGCACCGCTGCCGGGGCAGATGACCGATGCCGTCAACCTCGGCTTGTCCTATGGCGGCAACAAGTGGCGCACCCGTCTGGAAGGCAGCGCGGAACAGAGCCAGCCGCTGGCCTTCGCGCCGCTTTCGCGCCGCTATTCGGTGGAACTGGGCGGCGCCTATCGCCTGGCGCCGCGCTTCTCGGTGACCGGCGGCCTGCGCTATCGCATCGCCCCGGAACCGCCGAGCCTGGTGACGCCCAACCGCGACGATCAGGCCGTCTTCCTCGGCACCAGCATCGCCTTCTGATCACGTGAGCGACGCTGCTGACCGGCTCGCCAGCGTGCGGGCAGACCTGGCCCGGGCCTGCCGAGACGCCGGCCGCACCGATCTCCCCCTGCTCGTCGCCGTCTCCAAGACCTTCGATGCCGATGCCATCCGCCCGCTGATTGCCGCCGGCCAGCGCCACTTCGGCGAGAACCGGGTGCAGGAAGCCCAAGGCAAATGGCCGGCGCTGCAGGCCGAAACGCCAGGCATCACCCTGCACCTCGTCGGCCAGCTGCAATCGAACAAGGCCGCCGACGCCGTGGCGCTGTTCGACGTGATCCACAGCGTCGACCGCCCCTCGCTGGTGACGGCGCTGGCCAAGGCGCAGGCGGCGGCGGGCAAGCGCCCCGCCTGCTATCTCCAGGTCAACATCGGCGACGAAGCACAAAAGGGCGGCTGCGCCATTGCCGATCTGACGGCGCTGCTGGAACAGGCACGCGGGGCCGGCCTCAACATCGTCGGCCTGATGTGCGTGCCGCCCGCCGACGTGGAGCCCGCCCCCTATTTTGCCCTGCTCGCCGAACACGCCAGGCGGCTGGGGTTGGATGGCCTCTCCATGGGCATGTCGAGCGATTATGAGACGGCGGCCCTGCTCGGCTCCACTGTGGTGCGCGTGGGCAGCGCGCTGTTCGGCAGCCGGGGTTAGACCGGCACCGCCTGGATACGCAGGCGCTTCACCATGCGCGGGTCTCCGTCGATGACTTCGATGCGCCAGCCGGCGGCGTGGTCGACGTGCTCGCCCGGCGCCGGCACGCGGCCGGCGAGCATGAAAACGAGGCCGCCGAGCGTGTCGACATCCTCGCCCACGTCTTCGGCGAGGCTGCCGCCCAGGGTTTCTTCCAGTTCGGTGATGGGCAGGCGGGCATCGGCTTCCCAGAGGCGGTCGCCGACTTCCTGGATGAGGGCGGCTTCATCCTCGTCATGCTCGTCCTCGATGTCGCCGACGATCTCCTCGACCAGGTCCTCGATGGTGACGAGGCCGTCGCAGCCGCCATATTCATCGACGATGATGGCCATGTGGGTGCGCCCGGCACGCATGCGGGCGAGCAGGTCGACGATCTTCATGGAGGCCGGCACGAAGAGCACTTCGCGCAGCAGCGGCTCGATCGGCAGGCCCTGGAGGGGGGCTGAGGAGACGGCATCGCTAAACGTGTCGGCGATGCGGGCATAGACATCCTTCACGTGCACCATGCCGATGATGTTGTCGCGGTCACCGCGCCACACGGGGATGCGGCTGTGGCCGGCGTCGCGGAACAGGCTGACGAGTGCCGGGAAGCCCTGATCGGCATCGAACATGATGATGTCGGCGCGCGGCACCGCGATGTCGCCGGCGCTGGCCTCGCCCAGGTGCAGCATGTTGCGCAGCATGGCGCGTTCGACGGGGCCGAGGTCGTCGCCCAAGCTGCCGGTGGGGCCGCTGTCGGCGTCGGCCTCGGCCTCGTCGATCGCCTCTTCCAGGCTTTCGCGCAGGGTGGGTTCGGCGGCGCGGCCGAACAGGGACCGGATCGGCCGCCACCAGCGGCCGCTGCGCAATCGTATCGGGCTTTCGCCGCTGCTACTGTCGCCCTCGGGCATTGTGGGTCGTCATCCTTCGTACGGGTCGGGCAGACGCAGTGCCGCACAGGCGGCGCGCTCCAGCGCCTCCATATGGTTGGCCTGCGCCTCTCCCGTTTCGTGATCGTAGGCTAGCAGGTGAAGTGTGCCGTGCACAATCAGGTGCTGGACATAGGCGGCGATCGGCCACCCCTTGGCGGCTGCTTCGGCGATCACCGTGCCGGCGGCCATCACCAGATCGCCCAGCAGCACCTCGCCATCATCGCTGTTGGCGACCGACACCAGCATGTCGGGCGCCAGCATCGGGAAGGAGAGGATGTTGGTCGGCTTGTCCTTGTCGCGATACTGGCGGTTGAGGCCGTGCACCTCGGCATCGTCGGTCAGCCGCACCGCCACTTCGACGGCCATCGGCGCCTCGGCCAGTTCGGCATGGGGGGTCTGCGCCAGCGCGGCGGCCACCGCGTCGCGCGCCAGCGTGGGCCAATCCGGCCCGGCCGGCCAGTCGCCGGCAACGATATCGGTTTCCACGACCAGCATCAGGCGTCTTTCGGCGGGCCTTCATAGGCATCGACGATGCGGCCAACGATGGGGTGGCGCACCACTTCCCTGGAGGAGAAGCGCAGGGTGCTGATGCCTTCGATCCCGTCCAGCCGCTTCACCGCATCCGCCAGACCCGACGCGCCCGGTGTCGGCAGGTCGACCTGGTTGGGATCGCCGCAGATCACCATGCGACTGCGCTCGCCAAAGCGGGTGAGGAACATCTTCATCTGCAGCGGCGTGGTGTTCTGCGCTTCATCGAGGATGATGAAGGCATGGGCCAGGGTGCGGCCACGCATGAAGGCCAGCGGCGCGATCTCGATCTCGCCGGAGGCCAGCCGCCGCTCCACCTGCTCGGCGGGCAGCATGTCATACAGCGCATCGTAGAGCGGGCGCAGATAGGGGTCGACCTTCTCCTTCATGTCACCGGGCAGGAAGCCCAGCCGCTCGCCGGCCTCCACGGCCGGGCGCGACAGGATCAGCCGGTCCACCGACCCGGAGATCAGCTGGCTCACCGCTTGCGCCACCGCCAGATAGGTCTTGCCGGTGCCGGCCGGGCCAAGCGCGAAGATCACGTCGGAGCTGCCCAGCGCCTCGATGTAGCGCACCTGGGTGGGCGAGCGGGCGACGATCGTCTTGCGGCGGGTGCGGATGGCCGCCGTGGTGGCGAGGCCGGTTTCGGCGTGCACCAGGCCATCCAGTGAGGGATCCGACGCGATGGCCACGGCACCGACCACGTCGCCGGTGTCGATCTGCTCGCCGCGCAGCAGGCGCTGGTAGAGGCCGGTCAGCACGTCGCGGGCGCGGGCGGCGGCATCGGCCTCGCCCTCCACCACCACCTTGTTGCCGCGGGCGCTGATATAGACGCCGAGCTGGCCCTCCAGCGCGATCAGGTTCTGATCATATTGGCCGAACAGCGGCCCCAGCAGCTGCACCTTGTCGAAGGCGATCTCCAGCTTGACGCGATCGGTGGCGGCAAGCGCGCCGCGCTGGGGCTTTTTCGACATCAGGCGGCTGCGCTTTCCTGGTGGCTGACGGGCACGGCTTCGACGCTGTTGGGCATGGCGCCGACAATCTCGACGTCGACAATATCACCGATTGCGGCGCCCGGAATGGACACCACCGCCGATTGCAGCCACGGCGTCTTGCCGATCAGCTGCCCCGGCTTGCGGCCCGGCCGTTCCAGCAGCACGGCGCAGCGCCGGCCGATGGTGCCCCGGTTGAAGGCCAGGCTGCCGGCGGTGATGGCGGCCTGCAGGCGGGCCAGTCGCTCGTCCTTCACCGCCTCCGGCACCTGATCGGCCATGGTGGCGGCCGGAGTGCCGGGGCGGATGCTGTATTTGAAGCTGAAGGCGGCAGCATACTGCACCTCTTCGACAATGCGCAGCGTGTCCTCGAAATCGGCCTCGGTCTCGCCGGGGAAGCCCACGATGAAATCGCCAGACAGTGCGATGTCGGGCCGGGCCGCGCGCAGCTTCGCCAGCGTCGCCAGATAGGATTCGCGCGTGTGCGCCCGGTTCATCGCCTTCAGGATGCGGCTGGAGCCGGACTGCACCGGCAGGTGCAGATAGGGCATCAGCTTCGCCACCTCGGCATGGGCGGCGATCAGCGCGTCATCCATGTCGCGCGGGTGGCTGGTGGTGTAACGGATGCGCTCCAGCCCATCGATGGCGGCGAGTTCGCGGATCAGCCCCGCCAATGTGAGCCCACCGTGATAGGCATTCACATTCTGGCCGAGCAGCGTGATCTCCTTCACCCCGCGCGCCACCAGGCCTCTCGCCTCGGCGATCAGGTCGGCGGCCGGGCGGCTGGTTTCGGGCCCGCGCGTGTAGGGCACCACACAGAAGGTGCAGAACTTGTCGCAACCCTCCTGCACGGTGAGGAAGGCCGTGGCCTGCGCCGCGCGGCGCGGCGGCAGGGCATCGAACTTGGGCACCGCCGGCATGTCGGTATCGATGGCGCGGCCGGCTTGCGCTTCACGCAGCAGGGCGGGCAGGCGGTGATACGCGAGCGGGCCAACGATCACGTCCACCGCCGGCGCCCGGGCCGCGATCTCGGCGCCTTCGGCCTGGGCCACGCAACCGGCCGCGACAATGGTTGGCCGGCTGCCATCGGCGCGGGGGCTGCGCAGGCGGCCGATATCGGAATAGAGTTTCTCGGCCGCCTTCTCGCGGATGTGGCAGGTGTTCAGCACCACGATGTCGGCGGCGTCGGTGCTGTCCACCGCCTCCATGCCGTGCGCTGACAGCAGGTCGCCCATGCGCTCGCTGTCATAGACATTCATCTGGCAGCCGAAGGACTTGACGTGAAAGCGCTGCGGCCGCGGGTGGTCGTCAGGGTCGGGGGTAGAAGAGGTCACGAGGCAATCCGGCTCCAGCAGCTTGCGCCTTCCATAACCGGTTTGGCAGCAGCGGTCATCCGTCAACACGCCCGCCCAAAGGCGGCTCGCCGCGCATCAGCCGGCGATAGCCAGACAGGATCATCTGATGGCAATGAAGGGCCAGGCGCTTGCGATCTGGGAAGGCGGCCGGATCGACCGGCGGGTGGAACAATATGTCGGCCGTCACCCGCCCCAGCGCGATGAAGGCCGTGGCGTGCGGCGCCAACTCGGTGTCCCCCACCCAGGCCAGATCGGGCAGCTCGCGGCGCGTCACCGGCAGGCCGTTGATGCGCGTGTAGGCGATCGTCACCGGCTGGATCACCAGGCCCGGCACGTCATCCACCACCGAAAACAGCGCGGACTTGAACGGCAGCACCTGGGTGCCATCGCTGTTGGTGCCTTCCGGGAACAGGATGATGGAGCCGCCGGCCCGCAGTCGCCGGGCGATCTCGTTCTTCTGGGCGGCGGTGCTGTGGCGGCGGTCGCGTGAGACATAGACGGTGTGGGCAAAGCTCGCCAGCCAGCCCACCGGGCCCCAGCCGGCCACTTCCGATTTGGCCACGAAGCTGGCCCGGATGCGGGCGCCCAGCACCGGGATGTCGGACCAGCTGAGATGATTGGCGACATAGAGCACCGGGCCGGCGCGCAGCGGCTCGCCATGGGTGCGGATGGACACACCCATCGCCCGCGACAGGCCGCGATGAAACCAGATCGGCAGATAGGGCCGGTTCTTCAACGTGATCGCCCGCAGCGCCAGCTCGGCGGGGATGGTGGCAGCGGCGGTGGCCACCGCGCCCACGGTGGTGCGCACCGTGGCGAGCCGGCGCCGGGCCGG
>NZ_WMHO01000167.1 GCF_010994245.1 Sandarakinorhabdus rubra | reverse complement strand
CTGGCCCCGGCCTTCGCCCGCTGGCGGCAGACCTGGGCGCAGCATGGCTTCGCTCCGGTGCGTGCTGACTGGCTCGCCCGCGCGGCCGGGCTGGGCACGCGCATGGTGGCGCGGCTTGGTGCCGAAAGCCCGGAAGGCCTGTTCAGCGGGCTGGCCGAGGACGGTGCCCTGCTGCTGCGGCTTGACGATGGCACGGTACGCGCCATTCATGCCGGCGAAGTCTTTGCGCTCTGAAGGAGCCACCCGCGATGCTGCTCGCCATTGATGTCGGCAACACCAACATCGTCTTTGCGCTGTGCAGGGGCGAGGCGATCGAGCATCGCTGGCGCATCTCCACCGATGGCCAGCGCACGGCCGACGAATATGCCGTGTGGCTGCACCAGCTGATGGCGCTGGAGGGGGTGACGATGGCCAGCGTCGACGCCGCCATCATCTCCACCGTGGTGCCGCAGACCCTGTTCAACCTGCAGCGCCTGTGCCGCAAATATTTCGAGGTGGAGCCGCTGGTGGTGGCGGTGGGCGGCATCAATATGGGCCTGGCCATTGCGCTGCCCAACCCGGCCGAGGTGGGGGCGGACCGGCTGGTCAACGCGGTGGCTGCCCACGCGCTGTGGCCGGGCGATCTCATCATCATCGATTTTGGCACCGCCACCACCTTCGATGTCGTCTCTGCCGACGGCGCCTACCAGGGCGGGGCGATCGCGCCGGGGATCAACCTGTCGATGGACGCGCTCTACCAGGCCGCCGCCAAGCTGCCGCGCATCGCCGTCGAGCCGCCGCCCGAAGGCCTGGGTGCCATCGGCAAGGGCACAGTGCACGCCATGCAGTCGGGCCTGTTCTGGGGCTATGTCGGGCTGATCGAGGGGCTGGTGGCCCGGCTGTCGGCGGAACTGCCCGCCCCGCCGACCGTGGTGGCGACGGGCGGTCTTGCCACCTTGTTCCAGCGCCACACCCCTGCCATAGCCCATGTCGACGGTGATCTCACCATTCGCGGCCTCATCCGCCTCCACCAATTGAACGCAAAGAACCCCTGACCGATGATCCCTGGTGATGAGCTGATCTTCCTGCCGCTTGGCGGGTCGGGCGAGATCGGCATGAACGTCAATCTCTATGGCGCCCGTGGCAAGTGGGTCATGGTCGATCTGGGCATGACCTTTGCCGATCCGCGCTATCCGGGCATCGACATCGTGCTGCCCGACCTGTCGTTCATCGAGGAGCGCCGCGACGATCTGCTCGGCATTGTCCTCACCCATGGGCACGAGGATCATATCGGCGCCATTCCCTATCTTGCGGCCGATCTCGGCGTGCCGCTCTATGCAACGCCGTTCACCGCCGGGCTCATCGCCAAGAAACTGGCCGAGGAGGGCCTGGAGGACGAGGTCACATTGAACATCGTGCCGATGGGCGGCACGCTGCAACTGGGGCCGTTCGGCTTCACCTATGTGGCGCTTGCCCACTCCATCCCGGAAGGCAATGCGCTGATCATCGACACGCCCCATGGCCGCATCTTCCACACCGGCGACTGGAAGCTGGATGATGCGCCGCTGCTGGGCTCACCCGTCACCGAGGCCGAGCTGAAGCGCATCGGCGACAGCGGCATCCTCGCGCTGGTCGGCGATTCCACCAATGTCTTCAACCCGGAAGCCTCAGGCAGCGAAAGCGACGTGAAGGACGGGCTGATGCGGCTCATCAAGGGCCGCAAGCAGGGGCGGGTGCTGGTCACCACCTTTGCCAGCAATGCAGCGAGACTGGGCACGCTGGGCCAGGTGGCCAAGGCCGCTGGGCGCGAACTGGTGCTGGCCGGCCGCTCGATGGACCGCATTGTCGAGGTGGCACGCGCCACCGGCTATCTGGCGGACCTGCCGGCCCCTATTGATTGGGACACGGCGATGGCGCTGCCCCGCCACAAGGTGCTGATCCTGTGCACCGGCGCGCAGGGCGAGCCGCAGGCGGCGCTGTCCCGCATTGCCGAAGGCACCCACCCCGCGTTGCGGCTGGAGCCCGGCGATCTCGTCGTCTATTCCTCCAAGCAGATCCCCGGCAATGAACTGTCGATCGGGCGGGTGCAGAATGCGCTGGCCAGCCGCGGGATCGAGATTGTCACCGAACGCCAGGCCCATGTCCACGTGTCGGGCCACCCCGGCCAGCCGGAGCTGGAAGCCATGTACGAATGGATCCGGCCCGAGATCGCCATCCCGGTGCATGGCGAGCGCCGCCACATGGAAGCCCATGCCAAGCTGGCGCTGGCCAGCGGCGTGTCCCGCGCGCTGGTGCCAATGAACGGCACGGCCATCCGGCTGGCCCCCGATGGCCCGGTACTGCTGTCCCAGGAACGCGCCGGGCGGCTGGTGCTGGATGGCGACATCATTCTGCCCGCCGATGGCGCCACCATCGTCGAGCGGCGGCGGCTGGCGCACAATGGCCTGATCAGCGTGTCGGTGGTGATGGGCAAGAACGGCCGCCCGGCGGCAACCCCTCAGGTGAGCGCCCACGGCGTGCCGGTGGAGGAGGACAAGGCCGCGTTTCTCGCCGCCTGCGCCGAAGCCGCCGAGGCCGCGGCCGCGAAGCATGATGCCAAGCGCGGCGCGCCCTTTGCCGAGGCCGTGCGTGTCGCTGTGCGCCGGGTGGCACGCGAATGGACCGGCAAGAAGCCGGTGACCGACGTGCAGGTCATCCGCCTGTGAGGGAGAGGGCCCCGTGAAGCCGCAATCGGCGCTGGCCATCTACCTGTTGTTCTGGACGATCACCCTGTTCGCCGTGTTGCCGTTCGGGGTAAAGACCGCCGATGAAGCCGGCGATGAACCGGTGCCCGGCCAGGCGCCCTCGGCCCCGGCCAACCCGATGATCCTGAAGAAGCTGGCGTGGACCACGCTGATCTCGGCGCTGCTGTTCGGGCTCTTCGCGGCCAACTATGCCTTTGGCTGGGTCGAAGTGGACGATGTGCCCTTCTGGCGCACGCACGGGCCCTATCCGTCAGCCTGACGCGCGGCGGCCACGAAGCGGCGGGCCAGTTCCGCATCCAGCCGGGCATCGCGGCGCAGGCCGGAGCAGATGTCCAGCCCAGCCGGACGCACCCGGCGCACCGCATCGGCGGCGTTGGCCGGATTGAGCCCGCCAGCCAGGAACACCGGGACCGGGCTGGCGGCCACGAAGGCGGCGCTGATCGCCCAGTCGTGCACACGCCCGGTGCCGCCCAGTTCGCCGGCCGAGGGCCGCCCACTGTCGAGCAGGAAGCCGGTCACGTGCGGGGCATGGGCAGCGATCATGGCCAGCGCGCCTTCATCTTCCACATGCACCACCTGCCAGCGTTCGTGATCGGGCAGCAGCCGGGCCAGCCGCGCCTGTTCGCCCGGATCGATGTGGCTGACGATCTGCACCCCGCGCGTGCCCGTGCGGCGAACATGATCGGCGATGGCGTCTGCGGTGGTCTCGGCGGTCAGCAGCAGGCTGAGCACATGGGCGGGCAGGCCGGCGGCGATCTCGGCGATGGCGTCGTCACTGATCGGCCCCGGCCCGCTCGGCATGGTGGCGACCAGCCCCAGCACATCGGCCCCGGCCGCCAGCGCCACCGCGGCCTCGGCGGGGGAGGCGATGCAGCAGATCTTGATGCGCGTCATGCGCCGCCGTCGTTCAGCCTTGCCCGGCTGCGGTCATCCGGGCGAAGAACTCACTGTCGTCCAGCGTGTCGCTCATCCCGATCCAGGCTTCGTCGGTCATGCGGGCGCGCATGCCAAGGAACATCGCGGCATCATCGCCGCAGGGGGTGCGGAAGGCGGTGTTGCGGCCGCTGACGATATCCAGCACCGCGCCAGCCACCACGGAGGGCGGCGTGGCATTGCCGGCATCGGCATTCAAGGCCACCATGCGGCGGCCGCTGGGATAGGCGCTGTCGGCACGCGGCTGCGGCAGGTTGGCAACCGCCATGTCGGTGGCAATGATGCCCGGTTCGACCAGCGCGACCCGTACGCCGAACGGCGCCAATTCCTGCGCCGCCACCTCGCTGGCGGCTTCCAGGGCGAATTTCGAGGCGCAGTAGCCGCTGTCTGCAAACACCGCCATGCGCCCGGCGATCGACGAGATGTTGATGATCAGGCCATCGCCACGCTCCCGCATGGCCGGCAACACGGCCTTCATGCAGCGGACGGGGCCGAAGAAGTTGGTGTTCATCACCGCCTTGATCATGGCCATGGATTCGTCCTCCATGGCGTTGATCGACAGGATGCCGGCATTGTTGATCAGCACGTCCACGCTGGCCATGCCGGGTCTCGCGAACAGCGCGGCGACCGAGGCATCATCATCCACGTCCAGAGCAGCGAGGCTGATCGACATGCCTTCACGCGCGGCGATATCGGCGAGGTCGCTGCCGCTGGTGTCGCGCATGGTGGCGATCACCTCATGGCCGGCGCGGGCCAGTGTCAGCGTGATCTCGCGGCCGATGCCGCGCCGCGCGCCCGTCACCAATATGCGTGCCATGTCGACTTCCCCCCTCTGCCCGGCCCGGACGGGGCGGGTCAGATCAGTTGAAGCGACCGGCCGCCTGCCCGATCGCCAGATAGAGCTTGCCCAGCGTGGAAGAGAGCAGGGTCGCGCCTAGCGCCTCGCCGCCGCGTTCCGGCACGATATCGGCGACGAGCGCTTCGAAATCGGCCAGGTAACGGCTGGCCTCGGTGCGGAAATCCTGATCGTGCGCGAAGTGGCGCAGGAACAGCCGGCCGGTACCGCGGTCCAGCCCGGCGGCCAGCCGGCGCGCGATGGCGCTGCGGTCGCCGGCGGCGTAATCGGTCCAGGTCTTGTCGTCGATGTCGAAGTCGAGCAGTTCGGCCATGTCGACGGCGCTGGCCTGCAGACTGTCGATCAGCCCGTTGGCGCGCCTGCCGAGCGAATTGCGCGCCCTGAGTTCGGCGCGGGTTTCCACGGCATCGACATGCGATTCCACCTCGGCAATGGTACGGGTGAGCGATACCAGCCGCTGCGCCACGCGCTCGGCGGCCACCTGCGCGGCGTTGGCGGCGCGGCTCTGGGCGGTCACCAGCTCCTCAATGCGGCTGCGGATCGGACCGGCAAACGCCAGTTCCGTGCGATCGATGGCCGAACGTTCCAGCGCGCTCTCGGCCTCCGCGATCACGCCAGCCAGCGACTGGCGCATGGCGCCTGCGGCGGCATCGGCGATCTGGCGGACCCGCCCGAACGTCTCGACCAGTTCGCCCGACGCGGTCAGCCCGATGCGGCCCGTGCCTTCCTCCAGCTCCTGCATCTGGGCCACTGCCTGTTCGATGGCAGTGTTCAGCCCGGCGGTGCTGCTGTCCAGTGCGGCCCGCGCCGCTTCCAGCTGGCCGCTGGCTTCGGCGATGCTGCTGCTGCCCTCGGCGAGCGGCTCGGCCAGCGTGGCGGCGCTGGCGGAGAGAGCCGCCAGCCGTTCCTCCAGCGCCGCGACCAGCGACTGCCCGGCCGGCAATTGTTCTTCCAGCAGCGCGACGGCGCTTTCGGCTTCGCGCACCATGCCGCCCAACCGCGCCTCCACCGCCGCCAGTGCGGTCTCGGCATCGGCCAGCGGCGTCGTCAGCGCGGCGGCGCTGGCACGCGCCTCGTCCATGCGCGAATCAAGGCCTGACAGTGCGCTTTCATTGTCGGCCATGGCCTGGCCGAGGCGCTGGGCCAGCGCCTCGATGCGGCCGCCCAGATCATCCACCAAAGCCTGCGTACTGTCGCTGGTGCTGGCGATGTCGCCGGTGATGCGGGCGGTGATGTCCTGCAGCGCGGTCAGCCGGTCTTCCAGCGCGCGCGCGGCCTCGCCGCCGATATGGTCGAGCGTGGTGCGCGCCTGCTCGACGGTGGCCAGCAGCGCGCTGGTCTGGGCGTGGACGGCCTCGCGGGTGGTGTCGACTGCC
>NZ_WMHO01000166.1 GCF_010994245.1 Sandarakinorhabdus rubra | reverse complement strand
GCCGCGCCGTTGAGCCCGAGATGGTGAAGCACACCAGCGCCCTCGCCGCGATGGTGCGGCCCACCTCTGCGGCGGCCGCGGTGATCGCCGCCGCGGTCGAGCGCCCGGCGGCGCTGGCGGCAAAATCCACCCGGCCCTGATAGCCGGGATCGGCCTCCACCGCGCTGGCGATGGCGTCCATCATCGCCACGGCTTCGACGGGATAGGCGCCGGCGGCGCTTTCGGCCGAGAGCATCACGGCGTCGGCCCCGTCGTAGATGGCGGTCGCGACGTCCGACACCTCGGCGCGCGTGGGGGTTGGGGCGGTGATCATCGACTCCAGCATCTGGGTGGCGACCACCACCGGCTTGCCGGCCATGCGGGCGGTGGCAACGATGCGTTTCTGGGCCGGCGGCACGCTTTGCGGCGGCAGTTCGACGCCCAGATCGCCACGCGCCACCATCACCGCGTCGGCCAGCTCGAGGATCTCCTCCAGCCGCTCCAGTGCCGCCGGCTTCTCGATCTTGGCGAGCAGCGCGGCGCGCCCGCCGATCAGCCGCCGTGCCTCGGCCACGTCTTCGGGGCGCTGCACGAAGCTTAGGGCGATCCAGTCCACGCCCTGGTCGAGCGCGAAGGCGAGGTCGGCGCGGTCCTTTTCGGTCAGCGCCGGCAGCGGCACCACCACGTCGGGAATGTTCACCCCCTTGTTGTCCTTGATGGTGCCCGGCACCTCGACGACGCAGTCGATGGCGTCGTCCGACACGGCAGCGGCGCGCAGCACGATCTTGCCATCGTCCACCAGCAGCCGGGCGCCGGTGCGGATGGCGGCAAAGATCTCGCGGTGCGGCAGGGTCACGCGGGTGGCATCGCCAGCGGCCGTGCGGCGGTCGAGCCTGAAACTGGCGCCGGCAACCAGCGCAGCGCTGCCCCCGGCAAAGCGGCCGACCCTGAGTTTCGGACCCTGCAGATCGGCGAGGATGGCGATCGGCCGGCCGCTGGCCTTTTCCACGGCCCGCACCGCGGCGATGAGGGCGGCCTGCGCCTCATGGTCGCCATGGCTCATGTTCACGCGGAAGGCATCGGCGCCAGCGGCGTGCAGGCTGGCGATCATCGCCTCGCCGGCCGAGGCAGGCCCGAGTGTCGCCAGCACCTTGACCCGGCGGCCGCGCGGCTGAAGATGGCGTGACATGCGGAAGAACCCTTGGTTGCAATCACCTGCCACGCTAGCGGCAGTTGCCGCCAGGTGCCACACGGGAGCGACAGCAAAATGACCGAATCTGCGCCAGTTCTGGCCGATCCAGACACCCTCGAGCGGCTGGAGGCGGCGGCCTTCCGCCGTCTGGTGACCCATTTGCGCCAGCGCAGCGACGTCCAGAATGTCGATCTGATGGGCTGGGGCGGCTTCTGCCGCAACTGCCTCGGCGACTGGCTGCACGAGGAAGCGGCAGCCTTAGGGCTGACGCTGTCGAAGGACGAGGGCCGCACCCATGTTTATGGCATGAGCCAGGCCGAATGGAAGGCCAAGCACCAGGCCCCGGCCAGCCAGGAGCAGCTCGACCGGATGGCCGAATCGCTGGCGAGGAACGAGGCCGTCCGCTAATCCCGGCCATCATTTCAGCACGGGATCGATCATGAGCGACGAGAATGTCTCCGCCAGCCAGCTGCGCCTGTTCATCGAGCGCATCGAGACGCTGGAGGAAGAGAAGAAGGGCATCGCGGATGACATCAAGGATGTCTATGCCGAGGCCAAGGCGACCGGCTTCGACATCAAGACGATGAAGACGCTGGTGCGCCTCAGGAAGATGGAAACAGCGGCCCGGCAGGAAGCCGAGGCGTTGCTGGAAACCTACAAGGCGGCCATCGGCCTGTAACGGGGAGGGAACGCGATGATACTCTATGGTGGCAAGCTGTCTCCGTTCGTGATGCGGCCGTTGCTGGTCAGCCGGGCCAAGGGCGCCGAGATCGCGCTTGCGCAGTTCGAAGGCGGCATCAAGTGCCCCGAGTATCTGGCGCTGTGCCCGACGGGGAAGATGCCGCTGCTGGTGGACGGCGATTTCGCGCTGCCGGAAAGCCAGGTGATCGCCGACTATCTGGATGCGGTGCTGCCCGGCCCGTCGCTGCTGCCCGCCGACGAGAAGGCGGCGGCTCGCGTGCGTCTGCTGGTGCGCCTGGCCGATGTCTACATGGTGCCCAGCCTGGGTGGGCTGTTCAGGGGCCGAGAGAACCCGGCCGGCGTGCCCGATGCGCTCAAGGGCATGGGCGAGGCGCTTGGCTACATCGAGCATTATCGCCGCGCCGACGACGGCTTCGCGGTTGGCAGCAGCTTCACCCAGGCCGATGCCGCCCTGATCCCGCTGTTCTTCTTCCTCGACGCACTTGATGGCCCGATGCCGACAAAGGCGCTGGTGGCGGCGCGGCCGGGCCTCGCTGCCTGGTGGGCGCGGGCCAAGGCCAGCGAGCTTGGCGCGCAGGCGGTGGCGGAACAGGCCGAAGGGCTGCGCCAGATGATGGCCAGCCGCTGATTCCTGACTGCTGATTGCTGATGCAACAGTTGCAGGCTAGGCTCGCGGGAACGAGGGGATGAAGATGCAGATCACGCTGTCCATCAACGGCCAGAACCACGGGGTCGATGCGCCGGCCGCCACCTTGCTGGTGGAAGCGCTGCGCGATCACCTGGGGCTGACCGGCACCCACATCGGCTGCGACACCAGCCAGTGCGGCGCCTGCCACGTGCTGCTCGACGGCGTTGCGGTGAAGGCCTGCACCGTGCTGGCGGCGCAGGCGCAGGGCCAGGCGATCACCACCATTGAAGGTCTCGGCACACAGCAGGCACTCCACCCGATGCAGCAGGCGTTTCGCGACGCCCACGGCCTGCAATGCGGTTTCTGCACGCCGGGCATGGTGATGGCGGGCCTCGAGATCGTGCGCCGGCACGGCACGCAGCTGACGCCCGAGCTCGTCGCGCACGAGCTGGAGGGCAATCTGTGTCGCTGCACCGGCTACATGAACATCATCAAGGCGATCGTGGCCGGGGCCGCAGCGATGGAGCAGAGCCATGCATGATTTTGCCCTCCACCGCCCGCGCAGCCTGTCGGAAGCGACGGCGCAATTCGCGAGTGGCGGCGAGGCCGCCTATCTGGCCGGCGGCCACACGCTGCTGCCGGCCATGAAATCGCGCCTGCGCATGCCTGATGCGCTGGTTGACCTGTCGGGCCTCGGCCTGTCCGGCATCCACCGCGAGGGAGACCGCCTGTGGATCGGCGCCATGACCCGCCATGCCGATGTCGCTTCTGGCGCCACCGCCATTCCGGCGCTGGCTAGCCTCGCCGCCGGCATCGGCGACGCACAGGTGCGCAACCGGGGAACGCTGGGCGGCAGTGTCGCCAACAATGATCCGGCCGCCGATTATCCGGCCGCCGTTCTGGGGCTGGATGCGGTGGTGGAAACCGATCGCGCCACGCACGCTGCCGATGATTTCTTCCAGGGCATGTTCACCACGGCGCTGGCCGATGGCGAGATCATCACCCGCATCGGCTTTGCCATCCCGCAGGCGGCGGCCTATGCCAAGTTCCGCCACCCGGCCTCGCGCTATGCCATTGTCGGTGTGTTCGTGGCGCGGTTCGCGGCTGGCTGGCGCGTGGCGGTCACCGGCGCCGGGCCGGGCGTGTTCCGCTGGGCCGAGGCCGAAGCCGCGCTGGCGGCCGGGCAGGGCGCGAATGGCGTCACCCTGGCGGCCGATGATCTCAACAGCGACATCCATGCCGGCGCCGAATATCGCGCGCATCTTGCCGGCGTGATGCTGCGCCAGGCCGTGGCCACGCTGGCCTGAAGGGGCACGCGATGATCGTCACCACCACACCCTCGGTCGATGGCCGCACGGTGAGCGAGTATCTGGGCATCGTCTCGGGCGAGGCGATCATGGGCGCCAACATCTTTCGCGACTTCTTTGCCGGCATCCGCGACATCGTCGGCGGCCGCGCCGGCAGTTGGGAAACGGTGATGCAGCAGGCGCGCGAGGAGGCGCTGGCCGAAATGCGCCACCATGCCGCCCGGCTGGGCGCCGATGCCGTGGTGGGCGTGCAGCTCAACTTCAACGCGCTGGGCGCCAGCGATTCGATGCTGATGGTGGCGGCCAGCGGGACCGCGGTGAAGCTGGGCTGAGCGGCGACAGCTGGCCTGGGGGCTGATGGTGGCGGCCAGCGGCACGGCGGTGAAGCTCAGTTGATTGCCGTTTTGGCTGGCCGTTGCTAAGGCCGCTGCCATCCCGATTGCAGCGAACCAAGCGACATGGCCGGCCACAGCAAATTCAAGAACATCATGCACAGGAAGGGCGCGCAGGACAAAAAGCGCAGCGCCCTGTTCTCCAAGCTGTCGCGCGAGATCACCGTGGCGGCCAAGATGGGCATGCCCGATCCCGCCAACAATCCGCGGTTGCGGGCAGCCGTGCTCGCTGCCCGCGCCGAGGGCATGCCCAAGGACAATATCCAGCGTGCCATCGACAAGAGCCAGGGGGGCGACACCGCGAATTATGAAGAGGTGCGCTATGAAGGCTTCGGCCCCGGCGGTGTGTCGCTGATCATCGAGACGCTCACCGACAACCGCAACCGCACCGCCACCAACGTGCGCACGGCGATGGCCAAGAATGGCGGCAACCTTGGCGCTTCGGGCAGCGTGTCCCACGGCTTCGAGCGGCTGGGCCTGATCAGCTACCCCGCCGCCGCCGGCAGCGCCGATGCCGTGTTCGAAGCGGCGCTCGACGCCGGCGCCGACGATGTGGAATCAAGTGAGGACGGCCACGAGATCTGGTGCAGCATCGAAAATCTGCACGAAGTGGCGCGCGCGCTGGAGCCGGTGCTGGGCGAGGGCGGCCAGGCGAAGCTGGCCTGGAAGCCCGGCACCATGGTGACGGTGGGCGCCGAGGATGCCGCGCAGCTGATGAAGCTGATCGACGTGCTGGACGATGATGACGACGTCCAGACCGTGTGGGGCAATTACGACGTGCCCGAAGACGTGATGGCCGACCTGTGAGGCTGGCGGCGCTGCTGATGATCATGGCCACCCCTGCCGCCGCCGCCGAAGCCGACATCAAGGCCGAAATCAAGGCCGCCCGCACCGCCTACAACGCCGCCATTGCCGCCCGCGACGTGGCCGGCGTGCGCGCCGCGCTGGGGGAGGGCTATGTCGGCATCGCCGGCACCGGCGGCGAGGCCATCATCGGCGCCGATGCCATGGCCGAATATTTCGCCCGCGCCTTCAGGACGCCGGGCTTTCTGGGCTTCGTGCGCACGCCCGACATGGTGACGGTGGCGGAGCCGCCGCAGCGTGCGATGGAGCGCGGGCACTGGTCGGGCGGCAGCCTGTCCGGCCGGATGAGCGGGGAGTATCTGGCGGTGTGGGTGCCAACACCCGAGGGCTGGAAGCTGCGCAGCGAGACGTTCGTGACGCTGACCAACAACGCGCCCGGCCCGAAGTGAGAACCATCATCGGCCTCGATCCCGGCCTGGCCGCCACTGGCTGGGGGGTGATCGTGGCCGATGGCAACCGGCTGCGCCATATCGGGCACGGCACGGTGAAGACGCCGGCCAGCGCCCCTCTGGTCGATCGGCTGGCGGCGCTGCATGATGGGCTGATGGCGGTGATCCGGGAACATTGCGTGCAGGAGGCGGCGGTGGAGGAGGTGTTCGTCAACGCCAACCCGCAATCGACGCTGAAGCTGGGGCAGGCGCGCGGCGTCGTGCTGCTGTGCGCCGGGCGCTGCGGCCTGCCTGTGGCGGAATATGCGACAACGCTGGTGAAGAAGGCGCTCACCGGCACCGGCGGCGCTGCCAAGCCGCAGGTGCAGGCGATGGTGGAGCGGCTGCTGCCCGGCGTGGCGGTGGCCGGCGCCGACGCCGCCGATGCCTTGGCCGTTGCGATCGCCCACGCGCACCT
>NZ_WMHO01000165.1 GCF_010994245.1 Sandarakinorhabdus rubra | reverse complement strand
GCCGGACAGGGCCGCTGCGGGCGCCGCCCCTGGCTGGGCCGCTCCTGCTGTTCGGGCCACTGTTGCCGGGCGGGCCGTTTCTGTTGGGCGGTTTGGGGCCGCCACCGGTTCGGCGAGGTGGGCGCATCCAGCCTCATTGCGGCCAAGCGCCGGGCAAGTCCAGCGCGCCGGTGCGGCCATTGCCCTTCCAGCCCCCATGCGCTATCCGCGCCCGGCGCCCCTGTGGTGAAATTGGTAGACGCGCTCGACTCAAAATCGAGTGGAGAAATCCGTGCTGGTTCGAGTCCGGCCAGGGGCACCATAATCGCTTTGCTCGAACGCTGCCCCTGGCATTGGCTGCTGCCGGCCCGGCCCGGTTCCGATGGCTCTAGATAGTTGCGACGCGCCGCATCGCGTGTATCACGGACAGGCACGAAGGATGCTCTGGGGAGGGCCATGCACTACGCACAACTGGCGAAGGCGCGCGACGAACTGACGGGACCCGGCGGCGCGTTCGAGATCGTTACCATAAAGGTCAATGGCATCCCGGTGCGCGCCTATCGCAATGCGCTGCCCGATGTGCGGGCGCTGTGGCAATCAACGACGCAGTTCGCCGACCGGACCTATCTCGTCTATGGCGACGAACGGCTGACCTATGCCGAGGCCCACGCCCGCGTCGACTCCATCGCGGCCTGGCTGGCCGCACAGGGTGTTGAGCCCGGCGACCGGGTGGCGATCGCCATGCGCAACTACCCCGAATGGCTGCTGATCTATTGGGCCTGCGTCTCCACGGGCATCGCCGTTGTGGGCATGAACGCCTGGTGGACGGCCGAGGAAATGGCCTATGGGCTCGCCGACGCGGCGCCCAGGGTGCTGTTTCTCGATGCCGAGCGGCTCGACCGCTACCGGGAGATCGCCGCGCCGCCGGCCGGGCTGAAGCTTGTCGGCGTGCGACTGCGCGGCCCCCAGCCGGGCGTGACGCCGTTCGCCGATGTTCTCGCACATGGCGGCGCGATGCCGGATGTGGCGATCGATCCCGATGCCGATGCCTGCATCTTCTACACGTCGGGCACGACCGGCTTTCCCAAGGGCGCGCAGCTCACCCATCGCGGCTGCATCACCAATTTGTTCAACATGCTCTATGCCGGCGCGTCGACGGCGCGGGCGGTGCAGCTGGCCACCGGCGTGGAGCCGCCGGCCGTGGCGCCGGTGCCGGTGTCTCTGCTGACGACGCCCTTGTTCCATGTCACCGCCAACAACTGCGGCGCCTATGCCACCACCGCGGCGGGCGGCACCATCGTGCTGATGTACCGCTGGGATGCCGGAGAGGCGCTGCGCATCATCGAGCGCGAGCGGGTGACCTCCATCGGCGGTGTGCCGGTGATGGCGCGCGAACTCATCAACCACCCGGATTTCGCCACCACGGATGTGTCGAGCCTGACCGCCATGTCGGGTGGCGGCGCCCAGGTGCCGCCTGATCTGGTGCACAAGATCGAGGACAGGGTGGCCAGCGCGCGGCCCAGCACCGGTTATGGCATGACCGAGACCTGCGGCATCATCACGTCCGTCTCCGGCGACTTCTTTGTTGACAAGCCCGACAGCGCCGGCCCCGCCATGCCCAGCTATGAGGCCAAGTGCGTCGACGATGCCGGCAACACCGTGGCGCCGGGCGAGATCGGCGAGCTGTGGGTGAGGGGCGCCGCCGTCATCAAGGGCTATATCAACCGCCCAGAGGCCACGGCCGCGGCCATCACCGATGGCTGGCTGCACACCGGCGACATCGCCCGCATCGACGAGGACGGCTTCATCTACATCGTCGATCGCAAGAAGGACATGGTGCTGCGTGGCGGCGAGAATGTCTATTGCGCCGAGGTCGAAGCCGCCATCTACCGCCATCCTGCGGTGGCCGAATGTTGCGTGTTCGGGGTGCCCGATCACCGGCTTGGGGAAGAGGTTGGCGTGGCCGTGGTGCTGAAGCCGGGCGAGAGCGTGGATGAGGCGGCACTGCGCAACTTCTGTGGCAGCCTGATTGCCAGCTACAAGGTGCCACGCCACATCTGGTTCATGCCCGAGGCGCTGCCGCGCAACGCCAGCGGCAAGTTCCTGCGGCGCGAGCTGCGCGACCGGCTGGCGAAGGAACTGCCGGCGGCGTGATCGGCCTTGCGGGCCGCGACCGGCTGCCCCGTCTCAGCTGACCGGGGCCTGGCCGGCGCGTTCCAGTTGTCGGTTCAGTGCCGGCAGGCGGGTCTCGACGGCCGTGCGATAGCGGGCGAGTGCGCCGTCCAGCTCGCGGCGCAGTTCGGTGTAGACCGCAACTTGCGCCGCGTTCGGGGCGCCGTGGCCCTGGTCCACCAGCGCCATCAGCGCCGCCAGCCTGTCGTTGAGCTGGATGGGGAAGGCGATCTTGTCCTTGGGGCTCTGGTTGCGGACCTGGTAGAGCATCGCCTCCACCGCCGAAATCTCGTCCATCAAGCCCTGGCGCAGCCGCGCCGTGCTGCCGGTCAGTGAGAGCGCGGAGAGCCGGCCTCGCAACGCCCTGACGGCGATCACCGTCTGGTTGGCCTGTGACACCGCATCGCGCAGCTTGAGCGCCAGTGCGGACTGGGCGGCGAGATCGGCCCGGTCAACATCGCCGGCGCGCGGATCGAGCATCACCTTGACCGTGCCGGTCAGCTGCCGGTCGCCAAGGTCGAGCGTCGCCCGATAGTCGCCAGGCAGCACCTTGGGTCCGGTGGCCGGGTCGGGCGCTTCCAGGATCATGTTGTCGAACACGGTGGCGCCATCATGGCGCAGGTCCCACGTGAGGCCATGGCCGCCCGCCGCCAGCCCGCGCGGCAGGCGGATGGTGCGCACGATGGCGCCATTGCTGTCAGCCAGCGTCAGAGTCGCGGTCGCCGCCGGCCGGTCGAGAACGACATTGAGGCGTGCTGGCACCACGTCGAGCACGGCCGGTGCCGGCGGGAACAGTGCCGATGCCGCCGGGGCGCCGCTGGCCGCGAGGTGGCGCAGCGTCGACAGCCCCTCCAGCACCCAGAAGCTGCGGCCGTGGGTGGAGATGGCCAGTTCATCGCCCACCACCTTGAGGCCGGAGACATGGGTGTCAGGCAGGTTGAGCGACAGGCGCTGCCAGCGGGCGCCGGCATCGAAGGAGACTTGGACGCCATGTTCGATGCCGGCAAACAACAGCCCGGGGCGCTCGCCGTCCTCCACAATGGCGTGGGCGAAATCCTCTGGCGCCAGGCCGGCAGTGATGCGCTGCCAGCTGCGGCCCTGATCGGCGGTGCGATACAGAAAGGGCTGGCGGTCACCCTGTTCGTAGCGATTGGCCGCCAGATAGGCGACCGCCGGATCATGGGCCGAGGCGTGGATGAAGCTGATCTGCGTGTGGACCGGCAGATCCGCCGGGGTGACATTGTGCCAGCTGCCGCCGCCATCGCTTGTGACATGGACAAGCCCATCGTCCGACCCGGTCCAGATCAGCTGCGCATCGCGCGGCGAGGGCGCGATCGTGAAGATGGTGCCATAGACCTCGGGGCCGTCTTGATCGGGCCGGATGGGTCCGCCGGTCTCACCTAGCGTCGCCGGGTCGGCGCGGGTCAGATCGGGGCTGATCTTCGTCCAGCTCCGGCCTTCATCGAGGCTGCGCCACAGATGCTGCGAGCCGGCATAGAGCGGGTGCGGCGCGAGGCCTGAGAAGACGATCGGATAGCTCCAGTTCCAGCGCTCCTTCATGGTGGCGGCGGCCTGGCCCATCACCGTGTAAGGCCACGGCTGCACGTCGCGCAGCTGGCCGCGCGCCGTGTCGTGGCGAACGAGGCCATTGGTCTCGCCGACAAAGAACAGGCCGGGCTTGGCCGGGTGCGGCGCCACGTAACCGCTCTCGCTGCCGGCGATGGTGGTGAAGTCGCCGAACGTGTCGACATGGCGCGGCCCGCCGAAGTCCTCGACGTCGCGGCTCGGCACACACACGGTCGAATTGTCCTGCTGGGCGCCGCACAGCTGGAAGGGGAAGCTGCTGGTGGTGGCGAGGCGGTAGATCTGCGCGGTCGGCACGTCCTGCTCCGTCCAGCTGCGCCCGCCATTGACCGACACGCTGGCGCCGCCATCATCAGCCACGATCATGCGGGTCGGGTTGCCGGGATCGATCCACAGGTCGTGCACGTCGGAATGGCGATTGCGCACCACGCTGAAGTTGCGCCCGGCATCGGTGGATTTCTCGAGCAGGAAGCTCAGCACATAGACGGTGTCGCGGTCCACCGGATCGGGGCGGACGCGCAGGAAATAGAAGGAGCGCTGCCACAGCTTGCGGTCCCCGTTGATGTAGGTCCAGGTGGCCCCGGCATCGTCTGACCGGTAGAGCCCGCCGGCTTCAGCCTCGACATTGGCCCACACCCGCCTGGGGTCGGCGGGCGAGGGGGCGATGGTGATCTTGCCCAGCACGCCCGCGGGCAGGCCGGGGTTGCGGGTGAGCTCCGTCCAGGTGTCGCCGCCATTGGTGGACTTGAAGATGCCAGACCCGGGCCCGCCGCTCCACAGTTGCCAGGCCTTGCGATAGACCTGCCAGGTGGTGGCATAGAGCGTCTCCGGATCGGCCGGGTCCATGGCCAGATCGATGGCGCCGGCCTTGGGCGAGCGATAGAGGATCTTCGTCCAGCTCCGGCCGCCGTCACGGCTGCGGAACACGCCGCGATCCTCATTGTCGGCAAACGGGTCACCCAAGGCCGCGGCATAGACAATGTCGGGGTTGCGGGGGTGGACCCTGATGGCGGTGATGGTGCGGGTTTTTGCAAGGCCCAGGTGGCGCCACGTCTTGCCGGCATCATCGGAGCGGTAGACGCCGTCGCCCTGCATCACATTGGCGCGCAACTGGCCCTCGCCCATGCCGATATACACGATGTCGGGGTTGGACGGCGCGATGGCTACGGCGCCCACCGAGGAACTGGCAATCTGCCCGTCGGTCACGGCCCGCCAGCGGGTGCCGCCATCGTCCGTCTTCCACAGGCCACCGCCCACCGCGCCGAAATAATATTCGAACGGCCGGCTGGGGTGGCCGGCTGCCGCGATCGAGCGGCCGCCGCGATGCGGGCCGACATTGCGCCACTTCAGCATGGCATAGCTGTCTTCGAGGCTGGGCGCGGCAGCCACGGGGAGGGCGGCCAGCATGGCGAGCAGCAGGACCAAGGCAGCGGCGATGGCCGGCACTCGTGGCGCGCGGCGCTGCACGATGGTCATTGCCATGTCTCCCCCCAATATTTCTCGCATCATGCTGCCCGCCGCCGCTCACCCGTGGCAAGGGGCACGGCATCGCCATGGTGTTACAGTTTCTTCATGGCCGTCGGCGGCGTCCGGCGCTAGGCCTGTCGCCAAACCCAGGATGGAGACCTGCCATGCCCAGCCCCCTGACGCCGATCACCACCAGCGATGCGCCGCGCCCGGCCGGCCATTATGTGCAAGGGATGCAGGCCGGCGACTGGCTGTTCGTCTCCGGCCAGCTGCCGATCACGCCGGATGGCACGATCCGCCACGATGCCGACTTCACCGAGCAGGCCGATCTGGCCATCGCCAACGCGCTGGCGGTGGTGCGCGCCGCCGGGAAGGACGTGTCGCGGATCGCAAAGGCAACGCTCTATGTTGTCGGCATCGCCCACTGGCCGGCGGCCAACCAGGCCTTTGCCCACGCCTTTGGCGACCATCGTCCGGCGCGCGCCATCGTGCCGGTGCCGGAACTGCACCACGGCGTGCTGATCGAGGTGGAACTCATCGCCTGCTGAGGCGCGCTCACACCGCGAAGCTGTGGGCGTGATCGGGGCAGCAGGCGCCGCGGCTTTCCTCCACCCAGCTGGCCTCGTGCCACCAATAATGATCATCGCCCACCCGCGCCGGCGCGGCGGCCAGCGTGAGCGGCCGGGATGCATTGCGGGCCGGCTGGGCAAAGCGGCCAACGATGCTCCCGGGCGTGTGCGCGGCGCCGTTCAGCACCAGGTGCCGCACGTCGGCG
>NZ_WMHO01000164.1 GCF_010994245.1 Sandarakinorhabdus rubra | reverse complement strand
CCCATGCCGCGGCCGAGCAGGCGATCGCCCGCGCGCTTGCCGTCGAGGTCGCGCGCGTGGGCCGCTCCCACCCCGATGTGGCGCTGGTCCATGAAGCCCGCGCCCTCAACGCCTTTTTCGCTGGCGACTACAACGGCGCCCGCAGAGCGCTCGAGGCGGCGCTCCCCATCCGCCAGCGCCAGGGCGCGCGCCACCCCAAGGTCTCCGAAGGCCTCAACATGCTGGGTGCAATCGCCTACCGACAGCGGGACAATAACGCCGCCGAAGGCTATGCCCGCCAGGCGCTGGCCATAGATCGCGAGGTGCTGGGCCTTGCACACCCGGATGTCGTCAGTACGGCCAACATGCTCGGCCGGATCATGCTCGAACGTCGCGCCTTCAAAGAAGCACACGCCATCTTGACCGACGCCCTCAAGGCAAGTCTGAAGGAACGGCCGGCCACCCACGACGATATGGCCTGGCTGTTTGCCAACCTGGCGCTCGCCGAGCACGGCCTTGGCCGGTCGGCCAAAGCCGAAGAGCTGCTGCGCCAGGCGCTCGCGGCGGCTGACGCCCACGCTCACAAGAACCGCGGGCCGATTCTTGTTGATCTCGCCGATCTCCTCTGCGCCCGCGGCGCCACAGGCGAGGCAACGGCTCTCCTTGCACGCGCCGCACCGCTCATGAAGAAAGACTGGCCTGAAGAGCCCTGGCGTGTTGCCTGGCACAAGATCGTTGCCGCGCGCTGCGCGGGCCGCCTGCCCGCGCCCACCGATCGCGTGGTCGTGCAGACCCGCTGGCCCTCCGGCAGTCTTTACGCCGACCGCGTCGCCAGTTGACCTCCGCTCGGCGCCGTCAATCAAAGCCGTGATCAGTAGGTGGTCTGAGCCCCGCAGTTGCCTCCAGATTTGAGTAGAGTGTGGCCCACGTTTGGAGTCGGGCGATGAAGCGCAGCAGGTTCAGCGAAGAGCAGATCATAGACATCTTGAAGGAGCAGGAGGCCGGGATGGCGACGGCGGATGTGTGCCGCCGGCATGGAGTGAGCAGTGCCACCTTTTACAAGTGGAAGGCTAAGTTCGGCGGGCTTGAGGTCTCGGAGGCGCAGCGGCTTCGGCAGCTGGAGGGCGAGAACGCCAAGCTGAAGTGGCTGTTGGCCGAGGCGATGCTGGACAACGCCATGCTGAAGGAGATCACCGCAAAAAATGGTGACGCCCGCGGCCAGGCGGGAAGCTGTGGCCTATCTCGCAGAACTGTTCGAGGTGAGCCAGCGGCGTGCGTGCGATGTGCTGGGGGTGGATCGGACAACGGTGCGGTATCGCAGCCAGCGGAGCGACGATGCCGGCATTCGGGAACGTATGCGGGCACTGGCGGCCGAGCGCCGCCGGTTCGGTTATCGCCGCGTGCACTGGCTCCTGAGCCGCGAAGGCGTGTCCATCAACCACACGAAGTTCCGGCGCCTATATCGGGAGGAGAAGCTGCAGGCGCGCCGCCGTGGTGGCCGCAAGCGGGCACTGGGCACACGGTCGCCGATGGCGATCCCGCAGGGACGCAACCAGCGCTGGTCTTTGGACTTCGTGTCGGACGCGTTCGCCTGTGGGCGACCGTTCCGGATCCTGGCTGTAGTGGATGACTTCACGCGCGCATGCCTGGCGCTGGTCGCTGACACCTCGATCTCCGGTCTGCGGGTAGCGCGCGAGTTGGACTGGGTGATCGCCGAACGGTCACGCCCGGCCATGGTTGTGAGCGACAACGGCACCGAGCTGACCAGCATGGCGATCCTGTGCTGGTCGAAGGAGCGCCACGTAGAATGGCATTACATCGCGCCGGGCAAGCCCCAGCAGAACGGGTTCATCGAGAGCTTCAATGCCCGGCTGCGGGATGAGTGCCTCAATGAGACCATCTTCACCAGCCTGACGCGGGCCCGTTCGGTGCTGGCCGCCTGGCGCCATGATTACAATCACCATCGACCGCACTCGAGCTTGGGCAACAAGACCCCGGCAGAGATGGGGGCGTTGGCAAGCAGCCAACCGGGCTGGGGGTTAACCCCCAGCCCGGTTGCCATCACGCCCGTACACGGGCATCAACAGAGCCGCCGGCTCTACTCTTAACTGGAGGAGCTTCGGGGCTCAGACCACTATGCGCGGGGCGTCTCGATGGGCAGCCATCGGTTTCACGCGACCTGAATCAGGAGTGCGGCATTCAAGAGTTTGCAGCAGGATATGCTGATCAACGTGGCTGAAGTCGTTCCGGCTGGGCGTCGGGCCTGGGGCTGATTGTCCTGCGGGCCAGCGGCCAAGGTCGACGGGACGCCGTGCTTCGCTGTCCAGTTTGATGGGGGGCTGGCCGCAAGCAGTGCCCAATGATAGGGCCGGCCGGCGGATCGCCAGCGGCGCCCGGATGCGGGGACAAATGTGGGGCGCCTGACCCTGTATGCACCGCCAGCGTTGCTATTTTCGTGCATCAAAACATTGACTCTGATGAACTTTTCTGGGCATTTCCAATTAGTGTCAACAGATTGATGATAACCGCATGCTTACGATCTCGCGCGATGACATCCTGAACCGCCTTCGCGCTGATAATCCCTGGTGGGCCGGCCCGATTGATCCTCTGCGCGTACCCTACAGCCTGCCGCGTCGCGCCTACTTTCAGCCGTTGTGCCAGCTTATCCGCGCCCATGTGCGACGGGCCGTTGTGCTCTTGGGATCCCGGCGGGTGGGCAAGACCACCATGCTCCAGCAGATCATCGGCGAGTTCGCGCAAAGCGCCGAACTGGGTCCCGTTCTTTATGCCTCGATCGACACGCCCACCTATACTGATTTAGGTTTAGCCCAGTTCCTCGATCTCTTCCAGGCCGAGGTGCCTCACAATCCCGAGGGCCCCCGCATCGTTGTCTTCGACGAGATACAGTATCTTAAGGACTGGGAGCGTCACCTGAAGGACCTAGTGGATCGCTTTCCTAACACACGCTTCATCTGTTCGGGCTCCGCCACAGCCGCCTTGAAGCGTCGCAGTGAGGAGAGCGGTGCTGGACGCTTCACCGACTTCACCCTGCCTCCCCTAACCTTTGCCGAGTTTCTCTCGTTTACGGAACGGGAAGATCAACTGATTCAGCTAGTCGAACGGGAAGGCCAGTTTCCACTCTTTCGCGTCCGTAACGACGCTGCTCTGAACGCAGCGTTCATCGAATATCTGAACTACGGAGGTTACCCAGAGGCAGTGATGAACCCGGCAGTCCGTGCAGATTTTCAACGGTTTGTCGGCAACGATATTGTCCAAAATGTCCTCGCCCACGACCTCCCGAGCCTCTACGGTATCCAGGATATCCAGGAACTCAAACGTCTGTTCAACGCCATCGCCTACAACACCGGGCAAGAGGTCAGTCTGGAAGGTCTCTCACAGACCTCGACAGTGGCGAAGAACACCATCCAGCGATATCTGGAATATCTTCAGGCCGCCTTCCTCATTCACGTTGTCCGGAGGGTCGATGAAAGTGCGCAGCAGTTTAAGCGCCAACGGAACTTCAAAGTCTACCTAACCAACCCTTCGATGCGGGCGGCCCTGTTCGGACCCATCCAGGAAGACAATCCCGCGATGGGCGCCCTCGCAGAAACGGCCAACGTGACCCAGTGGCTCCATAGCGACGATCTGGACAACCTCTATTATGCCCGATGGAATACGCAGGGCGGTGGAGAGGTCGACGTCGTGATGCTGGACCCGGCAACTGGTCGACCTAGACTGGCCTATGACATCAAATGGACCGACAGGCCCGCTGATGACCCTCGGGAATTAGCTTCTCTGACGCACTTTGCGCGAAAGGTAGGAGGCGTGCCGCTATGGTGCTCAACGAAGACGCGCCGGGGTGTCGTTACGTATCAGGGTCTGCCGGTATCTCTCTTCCCACTGGCAGTTCACTGCTACGCGTTGGGCCGAATCCATGTGACCGAAGAACGCGTCATTCGTCGCCTCGAACCGGCGGAACTACTCGACCAACTGGAGATCCCCGAAGGAGCAACACAATGACTCCCGCGAGTAGCCATTACGTCTGTCCGATCAAGCGGTATCCCCCGCACGAATCTGTATACATTTGGAAAAATCGACCCTCGTCCTGAGAGCAATATCCCAAGGTGGAGGGGGGTCCTGCTTCGCTGTCCATGTGGGGGAGGGGGTGCCGGCCGCAGACCGGTCCCAACGAACGGAGCGCCCCGGGGGTGTCCGCCAGCAAAGCCCCGAAGTGGGGCTAAATGTGGGGCTGCCAACCGGCGCGGTTGGCACCCCCATCATTTCGCATCATTTTTCCTGATTTGTGGCGGAGTCGGAGGGATTCGAACCCTCGGATCCAGTTACCCAGATCGGCAGTTTAGCAAACTACTGGTTTCAGCCACTCACCCACGACTCCGAGAGGCCGCGCTATAGCCATGCGCGCGCGGCCCGGCAACACGCTTTACCGCCCGACCGCCAGATAGGCAAAGCCGTGGCGGGCCATTTCCGCCGGGCGATAGATGTTCCTGAGGTCGGCGATGGCCGGTGTTCTCATCAGGCCCTTGATGCGGGCGAGGTCGAGCGCCCGGAAGGCTTCCCATTCGGTCACGATGGCAGCCACGTCGGCGCCATCGAACGCCTCATAGGGCGTGTCGTAATAGGCCACGTCCTTCAGCACCAACCGCGCCTGTTCGGTGCCCTCCGGATCATGGGCGCGGATGGTGGCGCCGGCCTTCTGCAATTCCTCGATGATGGCGATGGACGGCGCGTCGCGCATGTCGTCGGTGTTGGGCTTGAAGGTGAGGCCGATGATCGCCACCGTCTTGCCGGCAACGCTGCCGTCGGCCAGCCGGATCACCTTCTGCGCCATCTGCCGCTTGCGGGCCTCGTTCACCGCCGCCACGGTCTCGACGATGCGCACCGGGGAATTGTAATCCTGCGCCGTCTTGATCAGCGCCAGCGTGTCCTTGGGGAAGCAGCTGCCGCCATAGCCGGGGCCGGCGTGCAGGAACTTGGAGCCGATGCGGCCGTCCATGCCGATGCCGCGCGCCACGTCCTGCACGTTGCCGCCCACCGCCTCGCACAGATCGGCCATCTCGTTGATGAAGGTGATCTTAGTGGCCAGGAAGGCGTTGGCGGCATATTTGGTCACCTCTGCCGAGCGCCGGCCCATGAACAGCACCGGCGACTGGTTCAGGAACAGCGGGCGATAGAGTTCGTTCATCACGTCGCGGGCGCGATCGTCCTCGGTGCCCACCACGATCCGGTCCGGCCGCTTGAAATCGCCGATGGCCGCGCCTTCGCGCAGGAACTCCGGGTTCGAGACAACGGCAAACTCGGCATCGGGGCGTTCCTCGCGGATGATCCGTTCCACCTCGTCGCCGGTGCCAACGGGCACGGTCGACTTGTTGACGACCACCACATAGCCCTTGATCGCCTGCGCGATCTCGCGGGCGGCGGCATAGACATAGGACAGATCGGCATGCCCGTCGCCGCGCCGTGACGGCGTGCCCACGGCGATGAACACCGCCTCGGCACCCTCGATGCCGGCGGCCAGATCGGTGGTGAACATCAGCCGCCCGGCCTTGACGTTGCTGGCCACCAGCGCATCGAGCCCGGGCTCATAGATCGGCATGATGCCCTGTTCCAGCCGGGCGATCTTGCCCTCGTCCTTGTCCACACACACCACGGTGTGACCGAAATCGGCAAAGCAGGCTCCCGACACCAGCCCCACATAGCCGGAACCGATCATGGCGATACGCATCTTGTTGCTTTCCACTGGCGCTGAAGTGACGGCGCAGCGGCTAGCACAGGGCAGCCGGCGGCGCTAGGACAAGGCTGACACGCCTGCGGGTCAGCGCCGGTTAAGGCAGCAGCCCGCAGGGCGGACGCAGACGCCGTTTGGGGACGATGATGACCGGAATGACGATCGAGCGGATATTCGCAGCCGCGCTGGCCCTGGCCCTGGTGGCTGGTCCCGCTGCCGCGCAGGAGGTGCGGACCGTGGACGTGCCCAGCGGCCAGCCAGGTGCGCCGGCCTCCACAGTGCCGGCGTCGTCGCCGGCCCCCG
>NZ_WMHO01000163.1 GCF_010994245.1 Sandarakinorhabdus rubra | reverse complement strand
TGGCGCGCAGCCGGGCGGGCGTGGCCGTCTCGATCACCGGCATCGCCGGGCCGGGCGGGGCGACGCCGGGCAAGCCGGTGGGGATGGTGGTGTTTGCCCGCGCCGTGGCGGGAGGCGACGTGGTGTCCGAGACGCGGCAGTTCGGCGACATCGGCCGCAGCGCCGTGCGCCGGCAGGCGACGCTGGTCGCGCTGGCGCTGCTCAGGCCCCGTTGAAGCCCTTCTCGGTCAGATACTCGTTGAACGCCGCAGCAAACCCGTCTTCCAGAGCCTCCACCAGCGTCGCCCTGGGCTCCTGGCCCGGCGCGGTGTCGATGGTCAGCCGGGTGCTGCCGCGGCCCAGCGTCTCCACCAGCTTGCCAGAGCGGAAATCGCGCAGCGTGTAGTTGGAGCGGACCTCCGGCGGGAAGATGCTGGCCTTGACGAAATAGCTGTGGCGCACCTGGACCTCGGCATAGCAGGCCCCAGTGGTCGGCGTCAGACGCGCCGCCTTGGCGTTCTTCCAGCCCGATTCCTCGGTGGCCTTGTCGTGCAGCACGATGACCGCACCGGGCATCCCGAGGCGCTTGGCGAGATCCTGCCGGGCCAGTAGCTCGGCCTGGCGGCGAGCGGTGAACACCTCTTTCACCAGTGCGGTCATCGCCTTGTTGTTGGGCAATTGCGCATCGAGCAGCCCGCCCAGCGCGCCGCCGCCAAAGGCCGCCGAAAAGCTGCCAAGATAGGATTTCGGGTCGTTGGTGGCCCAGACATGGATCTGGCAGGCGCCATCGGCGGGCGCCGCGCTCTCGGCCACAATCGCCGTCTGGGCGATGGCCGGCAGTCCGACCGCGACACTGGCCAGAGCGATGCCGGCGTGAAGACTGGCGCGCATGTGGATCATCTCCGTGAGAGCAGCGGAGCGAAGCTAGTTGCCGGGCCCCTGCTGTCAAGCCGCAGGGCGCGGACCGTACAGCGCCTCGGCGCGTGCCACGAAGGCGGCCACCATGCGCTCGAATGCCTGGGTGAAGAAAAGGCCGGCGAGTTTCTCGAACGCCTTGTTGCGGAACTCGAAGTCCACAGAGAAATCGATCTCGCAGCCACCGTCCGGGGCGTCGCGGAACTGCCAGTCGTTGAACAGGTGCTTCATCGGGCCATCGAGATAATCGACATGGATGGCGGAGGGGCGCGTGAACGTCACCCGGCTGGTGAACTTCTCGCGGATCATGCGGAAGCCCACCACCATGTCGGCCACCAACACCCCATCCTGCGGCGGGCCGAGCCGCATCGCCTGCACCCACGGCAGGAATTCCGGGTAGCGGCCGATGTCCGCCACCAGGTCGAACATCTCGGCCGCCGACCAGGGCAGCCGCCGCAGTTCGCGATGCTTAGGCATAATATTGGGGCATCAGGCGCTTGCAGCCGCCTTCCGGCGCGCCTGCATCTCGGCAAAATCGCGCCCGGCGTGATAGCTCGACCGGGTCAGCGGCGAGGCAGCGACCAGCAGGAAGCCCTTGGAGCGGGCCACCGCGGCATAGGCATTGAACGTTGCCGGTGTCACATACTCGATCACCTTCGCATGGCGCGGCGTGGGCTGCAGATACTGGCCGACGGTGAGGAAATCGACACCGGCCGAGCGCATGTCGTCGAACACCTGGTGGAGTTCCTGGCCTGTCTCGCCCAGGCCGACCATGAGGCCGGACTTCGTGAAGACGGTGGGCGACAGGCTCTTCACCCGGTCAAGCAGGCGCAGCGAGTGATAATAGCGCGCGCCGGGCCGGATGGTGGGATAAAGGCGCGGCACGGTTTCGAGATTGTGGTTGTACACGTCCGGCCCGGCCTCGACGATCATTGCCACCGCGCGGTCCATCTTGTTGCGGAAATCGGGGGTGAGGATCTCGATGGTGGTGGACGGCGTCTGGCGCCGCAGCTCTTGGATCACCTTCACGAACTGGCTGGCGCCGCCATCGGGCAGGTCATCGCGGTCCACCGAGGTGATGACGATATGCTCGAGGCCGAGACGCGCGGCAGCTTCGGCAACATGGCCGGGCTCGGCCGCGTCCACCTTGCCGGGCATGCCGGTCTTGACGTTGCAGAAGGCGCAGGCGCGGGTGCAGGTGTCGCCCAGGATCATCACGGTGGCGTGCTTCTGGCTCCAGCACTCCCCGATATTGGGGCAGGCCGCCTCCTCGCACACGGTGTTGAGCTTCAGCTCGCGCATCAGCGCCCGGGTCTCTGCATGGGCGCGGCCCGTCGGCGCCCGCACCCGGATCCAGTCAGGCTTGCGCGGCAGCCCGGACGGGGTGAGATCGAGGACGGGAGCGGTCATGGGCGCGTGATTAGCCGCTGGCGCTGCTCAAGCCAAGCTTCCCGGGTGACGCGGCTGCCATTCGTGATAAACATGGGCCGTCATCGATTGGGAGAGAGTGTCATGCCCGAATTCAAGGCTCTGCTGGAAGGCTATCGCCGCTTTCGCACCGGCGCCTATCAGGAACAGCGCCGCCGCTATGACGCTCTGGCTGACAAGGGCCAGGCACCTGGCGTGCTGGTGATTTCCTGTTCCGACAGCCGGGTGGACCCCACCCGCATCTTCGACACCGAACCGGGCCAGATGTTCGTGGTGCGCAACGTCGCCAACCTGGTGCCGCCCTGCGACCGCGACAACAGCCAGCACTCAACCTCGGCTGCCATCGAATATGCCGTCACCCAGCTGAAGGTGCATCACGTGGTGGTGCTGGGCCATGCCCGCTGCGGCGGCATCAAGGCCAGCCTGGAAGGCACGTTCGAAGATGCACCGATGGGCGAAGGCGGCTTCATCGGCCGCTGGATGAGCCTGATTGCGCCGGCGCGCGACACGATCCGTGCCGCCGCCCAGCTGTCGCCCGACATCGATGCCTGCAGCGCGCTGGAACTGGCCGCCATCCGCCTCTCCATCGACAATCTGAGGACCTTCCCCTTCGTCGCCGAAGCCGAAGCCGCCGGCACACTGAAGTTGCAGGGGGCGCTGTTCGACATCGCCGATGGCGTGCTGAAGGTTCTCAACCACGACACCGGCAAGTTCGAGCCGGTGACGGTGGAATGGGAAGACGAGAACGGTATCCGGCTGCAGGCCGTGTGACCGGGAAAACGGGCGTATCCGACACAAACAGGGGGGAGTGACGGATACGCCCGCACCGGCAAGGCTCGCGGCAAGGGCAGTTACCACGAAGCCCAACCGATGACGGCTATATACGACTGTTTTGGTCTTGATTGCAAGACCGGCCTTTGGCCGGCTTCTCAAAAATGCAGCGCGCGTCCGTAAGCGTCGAGCACGCTCTCGTGCATCATCTCCGACAACGTCGGGTGCGGGAAGATGGTATGCATCAGCTCGGCCTCGGTCGTCTCCAGCCCCATGGCGATGGCATAGCCCTGGATCAGCTCGGTCACCTCGGCTCCCACCATGTGCGCGCCCAGCAATTGCCCGGTGTCGGCATCGAACACGGTCTTCACGAAGCCTTCCGCCTCGCCCAGCGCGATGGCCTTGCCATTGCCGATGAAGGGGAATTTGCCGACGCGGACCGCGTGGCCGGCGGCCTTGGCCTTCGCCTCGGTCAGCCCGATGCTGGCCACCTGCGGGCGGGCATAGGTGCAGCCCGGAATGCGGGCGACGTCCATCGCATGCGGGTGCCCGCCGGCGATATGTTCGACCGCGATCACACCTTCATGGCTGGCCTTGTGGGCGAGCCAGGGCGGGCCGGTGACATCACCGATCGCATACAGACCGGGCACGTTGGTGCGGCACATGCCGTCGGTCACGATGTGGCCGCGGTTGGTGGCAACGCCCAGCGCTTCGAGCCCGATGTCTTCCGTGTTGGGCACGATGCCGATGGCGACGATGACATGGCTGTAGCTATCGGTCGTCGCCTTGCCGTCGGCAGCTGTTATGGTGGCGCTCACCCCTTCCGGCCCCGGCGCCACGTCTGACACTTTCGCGCCGGTGATGATGGCCATGCCCTGCTTGGCCAGCGCCTTCTGGACGAAGGCGGACACCTCCTCGTCCTCCACCGGCAGGATGCGGTCCAGCATCTCCACCACCGTCACCTTCGCGCCCATGTCGGAATAGAAGCTGGCGAACTCCACCCCGATGGCGCCCGAACCGATCACCAGCAGCTTCGTCGGCATCGCCGGCGGAACCATGGCGTGGCGATAGGTCCACACGCGGTTGCCATCGGCCTCCACGCCCGGCAGATCGCGGGCGCGGGCACCGGTGGCGATGATGACATTCTTGCCCGACAGCACGCGCTCGCCGGTGGCGGTAGTGACTGACACGGTCGTCGGCCCGGTCAGCCGCCCCTGCCCTTCCACCACCTCGATCCTGTTCTTCTTCATCAGTGACTTCACGCCGCTGTTCAGCTGCGCCGCGACCTTGCGGCTGCGGTCTGTCACCTTCTTCAGATCAAACGACGGCGTCTCAACCGACAGCCCATAGGCATCGGCGTGGGTGATGTAGTGATAGATCTCGCTGGTGCGCAGCAGCGCCTTCGTTGGGATGCAGCCCCAGTTGAGGCAGATACCGCCCAACCGCTCGCGCTCGACAATGGCGACCTTCAGGCCCAGCTGGCTGGCACGGATCGCAGCCACATAGCCACCGGGCCCGGAGCCAAGGATCAGGAGCTCAAAATTGTCAGCCATCGTTACTCCTTCCCCTCTCCCCTTGCGGGAGAGGGTCGACTCGGCGAAGCCGAGCGGGGTGAGGGGTCAGCTAGCGCCAGAAACAGCCGCTCCGCGACCAGTTCCCGCTGGGTCAGTATCTCATGATTCCAGAAGCGCAGCACTCGGAAGCCCTGCGCCTTCATCCAGCGCGTACGGGCTTCGTCCGGAAGATTGTCGGCGTGCTGGCCGCCATCCGCCTCCACGATCAATCGGTCCGCAAAGCTCAGGAAATCCACGATGAAGGGCCCTACAGGCACCTGCCGCCGGAACTTGTGCCCGGAGAAACGCCGGTCTCGGAGCAGATGCCAGAGCGCCCGTTCGGCTGGCGTCATCGACTTGCGCATGGCGCGGGCGCGCTGCTTCAAAGGCGCAGCCCCCTCACCCCGCTCGCCTTCGGCGAGTCGACCCTCTCCCGCAAGGGGAGAGGGATTTTTCATGCCAACAGCCCCAGCGGTGCCTCGATCAGCGTCTTCACCGCACTCATCAGCTCAGCCCCGTCCGCTCCATCAATGGCGCGATGGTCGAAGCTGCCGGTGATGGTCATCACGGTCGCAATGGCCAGCGCGTCGCCCTTCACCACGGCGCGTTTCTCGCCGGCGCCGACGGCCAGGATCATCGCCTGTGGCGGGTTGATGACGGCGTCGAACTGGCGGATGCCGTACATGCCGAGGTTGGAGAGGCTGGCGGTGCCGCCCTGATATTCGTGCGGCTGCAATTTGCCGGCGCGGGCCTTCTCGGCGAGTGTCTTCATCTCGCTGGCGATCTGGCTGATCGTCTTGCCATCGGCGCCCACGATGATCGGCGTGATCAGGCCCGATGGCGCTGCCACCGCCACACTGATGTCCGCCCGGTCGTAGACGAGCAGAGCGTCACCCGCGAACGACACGTTGCACTTCGGCACCTGCCGCAGCGCCAGCGCCAGCGCCTTGATGACGAGATCGTTGACGCTCACCTTGATCCCGCGCGGCTCCAGCGCCTTGTTCAGTTCGGCGCGCAGCTTCAGCAGCGCGTCCAGCTCCACGTCCAGCGTCAGATAGATGTGCGGGATCGACTGCTTGGCCTCGGTCAGCCGGCGGGCGATGATCTTGCGGACGTTGCCCAGCTTCTCTTGCGCGTGCGGAATGTCGCTGGTCACGGGCGCGGGTTGCGGGGCAGCGGCTACGGGCGCGGGCGCCGCCGCGGGCTTGCCCATAGCGGCCTCCACGTCGGCGCGCACGATGCGGCCACGCGGGCCACTGCCGGCCAGCTGGCCCAGATCGACGCCCTTCTGTTGAGCGATGCGCCGCGCCAGCGGGCTGGCGATGATGCGATCGCCGGCCTGCGGTGCGGGCGCTGCGGCCTGTGGCGCTGGGGCAGGTGCTGGAGCCGGGGAA
>NZ_WMHO01000162.1 GCF_010994245.1 Sandarakinorhabdus rubra | reverse complement strand
CTGCATCCGCGTGCTGGCCGGCGGCACTGCCACCAGCGTGCAGGACTGGCCGGGCCGCCAGCGCCTGTGGGCGGTGGGCGTGCCGCCGTCGGGCCCGATGGACGATCTGTCGTTCCGGCTCGGCAACCGGCTGCTTGGCAATGAAGAGGGCACTGCCGGCCTTGAGATCACCGTCACCGGGCCAACGTTGAGCTTTGCGGCGCCCACACGCATCTGCCTGATGGGCGCCGATTTCGGCGCGACGCTGGATGGCGTGCCGGTGCCGCGCGGCCAGGCGCTGGCAGTCGCGGCCGGGCAGGTGCTGGCCATGGGTCGTGCCCAGGGCGGCGGCCTGCGCGGCTATCTGCTGGTCGCCGGCGGTTTCGACATCGCGCCCTATCTGGGCAGTGTCGCGACCTTCGATCTGGGCGGCTTCGGCGGCCATGGCGCCCGCCGGCTGCTGGCCGGCGACGTGCTGCACCTCGCTGATGCGCCCACCACCCAGCCTCTGGCTTCGGCGCCGCTGCCGGCGCTGCCGGCCGAATGGCAGGTGCGGGTGATCTATGGCCCGCACGGCGCACCCGATTTCTTCACGACAGACGATATCGGCACGATCGTCGAGACGGCCTGGCAGGTGCATTACAACAGCAACCGCACGGGCGTCCGGCTGGTGGGGCCGAAGCCGCACTGGGCCCGGCGAGATGGCGGCGAGGCCGGGCTGCACCCGTCTAACATCCACGACAATGCCTATGCCATCGGCGCGGTCGATTTCACCGGCGACATGCCGATCATCCTCGGACCCGACGGGCCGTCGCTGGGCGGCTTTGTCTGCCCGTTCGTGGTGATCGCGGCCGATCGCTGGAAGATCGGCCAGCTGGCGCCCGGTGACCGGCTGCGCTTCGTGCCCGTGACGCTGGCTGATGCGCAGGCCGCCGATGCGGCCGTTGCCGCGCTGCTGGCCAATGGCACGCCGATGCCCGATGGCCCGGCCCGCGACATCGCCGGCCTGTCGCCGATCCTTGCCGAGATCCCAGCCGAAGGCACGCGCCCGCGCACCGTCTATCGCGCACAGGGTGATCGCAACATCCTGGTGGAATATGGCCCGATCACGCTGGATCTGGAGCTGCGTATCCGGGTCCATGCGCTGCTCACCGAACTGGAGCAGCAGGCGCTGCCAGGCGTCATCGATCTGGTGCCCGGCATCCGATCGCTGCAGCTGCATTTCGATGGACAGTCGCTGACCCAGGCCGGAGCGCTGGCGGCGCTGATGGCGGCCGAGGAGCGGCTTGGCGCGCTGGAAGAATTCTCCATCCCGTCGCGCACCGTCCACCTGCCGCTCAGCTGGCGCGATCCGGCCACCATCGAGACGATCGAGAAATACATGGCCGTGGTGCGCGACGATGCGCCCTGGTGTCCGGACAATATCGAGTTCATCCGGCGGGTGAACGGCCTTGCCGATGCCGACGCCGTGGAACGGCTGATCTTTGATGCCAGTTACCTGGTGCTGGGGCTGGGCGATGTCTATCTCGGCGCGCCGGTGGCAACGCCGGTCGATCCGCGCCACCGGCTGGTCACCACCAAGTACAACCCGGCCCGCACCTGGACCCCGCCCAACGTGGTGGGCATCGGCGGCGCCTACATGTGCATCTATGGCATGGAAGGGCCGGGCGGCTACCAGCTGTTTGGCCGCACCGTGCAGGTGTGGAACACCTATCGCCAGGTTGGCGCCTTCACCGACGGCAAGCCCTGGCTGCTGCGCTTCTTCGACCAGATCCGCTTCTACAAGGTGAGCGCCGAGGAACTGGCCGAGTGGCGCCGCGACATGCCAATGGGCCGGCGCGCGCCGCGGATCGAGCATGGCGAGTTCCGCCTGTCCGACTACCGCCGTTTCCTGGCTGACAACGCGGCCGCGATCGCCGAATTCCAGGCGGTGCGCGAAGCCGCCTTTGCCGACGAGCGCGCTGCCTGGCAGGCCAGCGGCGAGTTCGACCGCATCGCCAGCGCCGAGGCGGACGACTCAGGCCCGGCGGAAGCCATCGCCGTGCCGGACGGCAGCGATCTCGTTGAATCGCCGTTCGGCGGCAATGTCTGGAAGCTGCTGGTGGCACCGGGGGACACGGTGGCGGCCGGCGACACCATCGCCATCATCGAGGCGATGAAGATGGAGTGTCCGGTCGAAAGTCCGGCAGCGGGCACCGTGGTTGCCCTCTATCTCGCCGAAGGCCGCGCCGTGCAGCCCGGGGCGCCGATGCTGGCCCTCAGGAGGACTGCATGACCCGCCAGCATGTCTCCGTCATCGCCGAGGCCGTCGCCAGCCGGGCCACCAGCGCCCGCGCCGTGATGGAAGCGACGCTGGCCCGCATCGCGGCCTATGACGCGGTGCAGCCGCAGGCCTGGATTGCCCGCGCCGCGCCGGACGTGCTGCTTGCAGCAGCGGACGCCGTTGATGCCCGCATTGCGGCTGGCGAGGTGCTGCCGCTGGCCGGTGTGCCCTATGCCGCCAAGGACAATATCGACGTGGCTGGCCTCGCCACCACGGCGGCCTGCCCGGCCTTTGCCTATCACCCCGAGCAATCGGCCACGGTGATCGAACGGCTGGCGGCGGCTGGCGCCATCTGTGCGGGCAAGACCAATCTCGACCAGTTCGCCACAGGCCTCAACGGCACCCGCAGCCCGCACGGTGCCCCGCGCAACGTCCACAATCTGGCGTGGGTCAGCGGCGGCTCCAGCTCCGGTTCGGCGGTGGCGGTCGCGGCCGGGCTGGTCCCCTTCGCGCTGGGCACCGACACGGCCGGCTCGGGCCGGGTGCCGGCGGCGTTCCAGCATCTCATCGGCTTCAAGCCGACGCGCGGCCGCTGGAGCACGCGCGGGCTGGTGCCGGCCTGCCGCACGCTCGATTGCATCACCGTGTTCACCGACACGCCGGCTGATGCGCGGCTGCTGGACAGCGTGATCGCCGGTTTCGATGCGGGCGATGATTATTCCCGCCCGCTCGCAACCCGCGCGCTCACCCCGCGCCGGTTCGGCGTGCCGCGCGCGGACCAGCTGAACTGGTTCGGCGACACCGAAGCCGCCTTCCTGCACGACCGGGCCATGGCAACGCTGGCCGGGCTGGGCGAGATCGTCGAGATCGACATCGCGCCGCTGCTGGAGGCTGCGCAATTGCTCTATGGCGGGCCGTGGGTGGCCGAACGCACCGCGGCCATGGCCGGCATGCTGGCCAGCAACCCCGATGCCATCGATCCCACCGTGCGCGCCGTGGTGGAGCAGGGCTGGCAGCACAGCGCGGTCGATCTGTGGAACGCGACCTATCGCCTGGCCGCCATCAAGCGCCAGGCCGATCTGATGTGGGACGGGATCGACGTGCTGGCCTTTCCGACCACGCCGACCAGCTATCGCGTGGCCGAGATGCTGGCCAGCCCGGTGGCGCTCAACAGCAACCTTGGCCGCTACACCAACTTCGTCAACCTGCTCGACATGGCGGCCATCGCGGTGCCGGCGGGCGTGAAGGCTAGCGGCGTGGGCTACGGCCTCAGCTTCATCGGCCCGGCCGATACGGACCTCGCGCTGATCGACCTGGCTGAGCGCTGGGCCGCCGCCAGTGGCCATCCATCACCACCACCGCTCGACCTGGAGGGCAAGATGCAGACCGTGAAGCTGGCCGTTGTCGGCGCCCATCTGAAGGACATGCCGCTGCACTGGCAGCTGACCTCGCGCAATGCCACGTTCGTTGGCGCCTTCGAGACCGCGCCCAGCTATCGCCTCTATGCCATGGCCGATTCGACGCCGCCAAAGCCGGCGCTGGTCTTCAGCGGTGATGGTGCCGCCATCAAGGTTGAGGTCTATGAGCTGGGCGTGGCCGAGTTCGGCAGCTTTGTCGTCGACGTGCCGCCGCCGCTGGCTATCGGCACCGTCACCCTGGCCGATGGCAGCCAGGTCAAGGGCTTCGTCGCCGAGCCGCGCGCGCTGACCGGCGCCGAGGACATCACGCATCTGGGCGGCTGGCGCGCCTATATCGCCCAGCGCACCGCCTGATCGGGAGGCCATGATGATGAAACCCGCGCTTGCAGCCCTGCTTACGGGCAGCCTTGCCGCCAGCCTGTCCAGCGCCGCCAGCGCGCAGGCACCGCAGGTGCTGACCGTGCCCGATTTCGGCGACTTCCTGGTGGTCGATGGCCCCGGCGTGTGGATGACCAACCGCGGCCGGGTCGAGCATTGGACAAGGGAAGGCCTGGTGGCCAGCGTTGCACTCGCAAGGCCCTGCGGGGCCATGGCCATCACGGGCGGCAACCTGTGGGTGGCGGACTGCACCGCCGGCGCCATCCACCGCATCGACACCGCAACCGCGACCCGCACGCTCACGGTTGAAACCGGCATTGCCGACAAGTCGGGCGAGCTGAACGTGGTGGCCGGCGCCGGTTCGGTGTGGGTGGCCAGCGCTGCCGCCGGCGAGGTGGCGCGGGTCGACCCTGCCAGCGGCCAGATCGTGGCGCGCATCAAGGCCGATCCCGGCACCTCCTACCTGGCGTTCGGCCACGACGCGCTGTGGGCGGTGAGCGCCGCCACCCAGACCTTGCTGCGCATCGATCCCGCCACCAACCGCGTGACGCAGCGCACCCTGCTCGGCAGGCAGCCGGGCTTCCTGGCCGCTGGCGAGGGCGCGGTGTGGGTGCAGGAACAGGGCGAGGGCACGCTGGCCCGCATCGATCCGGCGACGGGCGCCGTCACCGGCCTCGTCAAGGTGGGCGCCAACCTCAAATATGGCGACATCGACACCGGCGCCGGCCGGGTGTGGCTGCGCACCACCGATGATCAGGAATATGTGGCGATCGACGCGGCCACGCTGGCCATATTGGCGCGGGTGGGCAAGCCGGTGGGCAGCGGCGCCATCCGCTTCACGCCCGAAGGCGTGTGGACCAGCGCCCATGACGTGAAGACGCTGATCTGGTGGCCGGCGCCGGCGCTAGGTCCTACGCGGGGCGCCGGCCGCCGCGCAGCGCATTGATGATCGGCATGAAGGTGTAGAGCATGATGCCGCCCACCGTGAGGCGGCCGCCCTCCTGGCCCAGCAGCACGCCTTCGCCGGCGCGGAAGGTGCCGTGCAGCCGGTCGATGAGGATCAGGCAATTGGCATAGTTGCTGCGCGTCGCCTCATAATCGAGGCTGTGGTGCAGGCTGTGATGCTCGATGGTGGTGAACAGGAAGCTGTACCAGCGCGGCGGATCGAAGCGCACATTGGCGTGCGCAAAGCTGCCGATCGCCGCCAGCATATGCGCTGCACAGAACACCGCGGTGAGCGAGAAATCGAACAGGCCGACGATCGAAAGGCCGATCAGGAACAGTTCCACCGGGTTGCCCACCGCGCCCTTCAGCGCGTTCAACTGGGTGAGATGATGGTGCGGGGCGTGGGTAAGCCACAGCGGATGCCAGTTGTGCATGGCCCGGTGCATCCAGTATTGCCCATATTCGATTAGCACCAGCACCATCGCCACCTGCACCGGGAACGGCAGTTGCTGCAGCCACAGCGTCTGGAGGCCCAGGCTGGCCTTGGCCTCGGCGATCCCGGCTTCGGCCAGATGGTCGATGCAGAAGCGCACGGCCGTGAAGCTGAGCACGACGAAGAACAGGTCGTGCGCCAGTTCATACCAGGTCATCCGCCAGGCGGCGTGACGCTCGCTCACCCATTCCAGTGCCAGCACCACCAGCGGGGTGGCCAGCACGGCGATCAGCAGCGTGAAGGGGTCGCTGGCCTGCGCCTCGGGCAGCAGCCACCACAGCGCCAGGATGCCCAGCAGCGCGGCTGGCTGGAAATATCGCATCAACGTCGCGCGCACTGCCGTCATAACCCCTCAGCCATGGCCTGTTCATGCTTCTCGCAACGATGCTGGATAGCACACATACGTCATGGCGCGTAGCCGGCCGATGCCCGATACGGGCAGGCAGCGGTTGACACCGCCGCATCCGGCGCCGCACCAGAGCGCCATGACCAGCCGCATCGCTCTTGCCGCCCGGGACGCGCTGGCGCGCGGTGATCTGGCCCGTGTGCGGCAACTGGCGCAGGCGCTCGCGACCGAGGCCGGCGCGGCGCCATCCA
>NZ_WMHO01000161.1 GCF_010994245.1 Sandarakinorhabdus rubra | reverse complement strand
GGGCTGGCGCTGGCCGGCGGGCTGGAGCGCGCGCCGCTGCTGATCGCCTGGTTCGGCCTCGGCAGCATCGCCATGCGCGGCGCGGGCTGCGTGTGGAACGATATCGTGGACCGCGACCTCGACGCGCAGGTGGAGCGCACGCGCGATCGACCTGTGGCCTCGGGCCTTATCCCGGTGCGGGCGGCGCTGGCCTTTGCCGTGGCGCTGTCGCTGGTTGGCCTGATCGTGCTGCTGCAGCTGCGGCCGTTCGCGCAGGCCATCGCCCTGGCCAGCCTGATCCCCGTTGCGGCCTATCCCTTCATGAAGCGGATCACGTGGTGGCCGCAGGCCTGGCTGGGCCTCACCTTCAACTGGGGGGCGCTGGTGGGCTGGGCGGCGGTGGCCGAGCCGTCGGCGACCATGTGGCTGCTGTGGGCTGGCGGCATCGCCTGGACGCTGGGCTATGACACGATCTACGCCCTGCAGGACATCGAGGATGATGCGCTGGCCGGCATCAAGAGCTCTGCCCGCGCCCTCGGCTCCCGGGCGCGCACCGGGGTGGCCGGCTTCTATGCGCTGGCGCTGATTCTGTGGGGAATGGCGATGTGGAGCCACGCGGGGCAGGCGCTGGCGGTGGCGGCGCTGCTGCCGCTCGCCGCGCAACTGGCCTGGCAGGTGGTTCGGCTGGCCGATGCGACGCCGGCCAATGCACTGCGCCTGTTCCGATCGAACCGGCTGGCCGGCGCGCTGCTGGCTGCGGCCTGCGCAGCGGTGGGGCTGGCCTGAGAGCCGTAGCGGCCCTGCGGGCGATCATTCCTGGGGCCGTCCGCAAAGCTGCGGGCCTGCAACGCTCTGGTTGCAGGCCCGCGCGCCCCCGCTTGGCCGGCTGGCCCACCCGTCACCGACCCCAATGCCTGGCTCTATGCCTTCTGGCGATGGCAAGGGATTGCATGAAAGCGACAAAAAGTGCCGCGCCGTGCTGCGGCGGCTTTGGCGCGTGACAGGTTCAAGCTGCGCTCCTACATCTGGCGGCATGCTGAGCCCTGATGCTGCCCTCGACCGGCTTGATGCCGCCCTTGCCGCCGCCCGTGCCGCCGGTGCCGATGCCGCCGATGCCGTCTATGTCGGGGATGCCGCCGCCCATGTTTCGGTGCGGCTCGGCAAGCTGGAAGACACCGGCCGCGCCGAAGGCGAGGAGGTTGGCCTCCGCGTGTTCGTCGGCCAGCGATCGGCCAGCGTGTCCTCCTCTGATCTGACGCCCGCTGCGCTGGCCGAGGCCGCCAGCCGCGCGGTTGCCATGGCCCGCCTGGCGCCCGAAGACCCCTATGCCGGCCTGGCGCCCGAAGACCGGCTGGCGAAAGGCGAGCTGCCTGACCCTGACATCGACGACCCGACGGAGGTGGGCGCCGCCCAGCTGAAGGAACGCGCGCTGGCCTGTGAGGATGCGGCGCGCGCTGTCGCTGGCATCACCAACAGCGAGGGCGCTTCGGCCAGCGCCGGCGCGGTGGTGATGGCGCTGGCCACCTCCACCGGCTTTCGCGGCGCCCGCCGCTCCACCAGCCACGGCCTGTCCGCCTCGGTCGTCGCCGGCAGCGGCGGCGACATGCAGCGCGATTATGCCTGGCACAGCGCCCGTTACCTCGCCGACGTGGAGGCCGCCGACACCATCGGGACGCGCGCCGGGCGCCGCGCGGTGGCCCGCCTGAACCCGGTGAAGCTTGCCTCCGCACAACTGCCGGTGCTGTTCGATCCCCGGGTGTCGGCCTCGCTGCTGGGCCACCTGGTGGGCGCCATCACCGGCAGCGCCATCGCTCGCGGCACCAGCTTCCTGAAGGACCGGCTGGGGCAGCGCATCCTGCCCGTCGGCCTTCATGTCATCGATGATCCGCTGCGCCACCGCGGCCTCAGGAGCCGGGCCTTCGACGGCGAGGGGCTGGCCACGGCGCGCACCGCCCTGGTGGAAGATGGCATTCTCACCACCTGGTTGCTCGACGTGGCGAGCGCCCGCCAATTGGGCCTGACGCCCTCCGGCCATGCCAGCCGCGGTACCTCCGGGCCGCCCGGCGCCGGCACCAGCAACCTGCACCTGGAGGGCGGAACCGTGCCGCGCGCCGACCTCATCGCCGGCATCAAGCGCGGCGTGCTGGTCACCGAGCTGATCGGCATGGGGGTCAACGGCCTCACCGGCGATTACAGCCGCGGTGCCAGCGGTTTCCTGATCGCGGACGGCGAGATCGCCGGGCCGGTGGCGGAGATCACCATCGCGGGCAATCTCACCGACATGTTCGCCCGGCTGGTGGCCGCCGACGATCTCGCCTTCCGCCATGCCAGCAATGCCCCCACCCTGCTGATCGACGGGATGACGGTGGCGGGCAGTTGAGCCCGTCCAGCCTCCACGAACGGGCCAGCGACCTGGCGCTGGCCGTCGAGATCGCCAGCAATGCCGGCGACATCGCGCTCGACCGCTTCGGCCACGACCGCGCCGGCTGGGATAAGGCCGACGGCAGCCCGGTCAGCGCCACCGATCTCGCCGTCAACGCCTATCTGAAGGGCGTGATCGCCGCCGCCCGCCCCGATGACGGCTGGCTGTCGGAAGAATGTGCCGACAGCGAGGCAAGGCTGCACAAGCGCCGGCTGTGGGTGGTGGACCCGATCGATGGCACCCGCGATTTCCTGCGCGGCCGCAGCGGCTGGGCGGTGTCGGTGGCGCTGGTCGAGGATGGCGCCGTGACCGTGGGCGTGCTGGCGGCGCCGGCGCAGGATCGGCTCTATGCCGCCAGTGCCGGCGCCGGCGCCACCCTGAACGGCAAGCGGCTGCAAGTGTCGGGCCTCGCCACGCTCGATGGCGTGCGGCTGCCGATGGATGCCGCCAACCTCACGGCCAGCTATTGGCCCTCGCCCTGGCCGGGCACGGCGGTGGCCAAGCCGAACAGCCTGGCCTTGCGCATGGCGATGCTGGCCAGCGCCGAAGCCGATGCCTGGGCCGAGGGGCGCACGATCCCGGAATGGGATGTCGCTGCCGCCAGCCTGATCCTGGCCGAAGCCGGCGGCACCATCAGCGACCGCCACGGCGCGCCGCTGCGCTTCAACCGGCCCCGGCCCCTGATTGCCGGGCTGGCCGCGGCGACGCCGGCACTGCATGGCGAGGTGCTCTTCCGGCTCGATCATGCGCTCAAGGCCTTTGCGGCGCGCCGCCAGCGCGCCTAGCCGCCCGGCAGAGCGTTTCCCGCACTTCAGGCAGGCTTGCACCGCCCCGCCACCCACCGCACAGTGGCGGCGCCCCTGGGGAGGGGGACACGTGCAGCTCAAACGCCGGACACTGGCCGCCTTTGCCGCGCCCTGCCTGCCGTTGACCGGGGTGGGCTTGCCGCTGGTTGTCTATCTGCCGCCCTATTATGCCGGCACGCTGGGGCTCGACCTCGCCATGACCGGCATCCTGTTTTCCGCCGTGCGCTGGATCGACCTGCCGCTCGACATCGTCTTCGGCCACTGGATTGACCGGACGAAAACGCGCTTCGGCCGCTTCCGGCCATGGCTGGGGGTGGCGGCGCTGTTCCTGGTGCTGGGGTTGGCCATGGTGTTCTTCGCCGATCCCGGCCTGACGCCGCTGCGCGCCTTCCTCGGCCTGTTCCTGCTCTATGGCGGCTTCTCGGCGGCGCAGGTGGCGCACACCAGCTGGGGGCAGGCCCTTTCGACCGATTATCACGAGCGCAGCCGTATCTTTGGCTGGTGGCAGGGCTTCAACATGCTGGCGCTGATCAGCCTGCTCGCCGTGCCGCCGCTGGCCAACGCGCTGGGGCCGCGCTGGGGGCTTGAACCCTCGGCGGCGCTGGGCGTCCATGCCATGGGCTGGGTGCTCATTGCGCTGGTGGCGCCCACCTTCATCGCGGCGCTGTGGGCGGTGCCGGACCGGGCGTCAGCCCATGCCAGCCCGCACGGCTGGGCCGACATCAAGGCCGCCCTCAAGCGCCCGCTGCTGCAGCGCCTGTTGCTGATCGACCTGTTCGCCAGCCTGCCGCCGGGCTTTGGCGGCGCGCTGCTGGTGTTCTTCTTCGAGGCGGCGCGCGGCTTTTCCGTCACCGAGGCGCGGCTGTTGCTGCTGTTCTATTTCGCCGCTGGGCTGATCGGTGCACCGCTGTGGGGCTGGGTGGCGCGGCGCACGTCAAAGCACATGGCGGTGGCCTGGGCGATCGGCAGCTATGCCGTGCTGCACGCCATGCTGGTGTTGATGCCGTCGGGCGGCTTCTGGGTGGCGGCGACAGGCATGCTGCTGGCCGGCCTGCCGGCGGTGGCGCCGCCCTTCCTGGTGCGCGCCATGCTGGCCGACGTGACCGACGCGGAAACGCTGGAGAGCGGGCGCAGCAACGCCGGGCTCTATTATGCCGTGCTGGTGGGGGTGCAGAAGCTCGGCTATGCCATCCCGGTCGGCCTCGCCTATATCGTGCTCGACATGGTGGGATTTGATGCCAAGCTGGGCACCGCCAACACGCCGCAGGCCATCGACGGCCTGGTGTTGCTTTTCCTGATCCCGCCCATCCTGGCCGCACTCGCGGCCGCCTGGCTGGCCCGGGGCTGGACCATCGACCGCGCCGCGCAGGCGCGCATCATCGCCGCACTCGACAGCAAGGGAGTTACACCATGAAGCTCTACGACAGCATCGGCCCCAATCCGCACGTGGTGCGCATGGCCATGGCCGAAAAGGGCATTACGCTGCCCACCGAAACCATCGACATCATGGCCGGCGCCAATCGCAGCGGCGCTTACATCACCAAGGTGCCGGCGGGCGGCACCCCGGCGCTGGAACTGGACGATGGCCGCACGATCAGCGAGATCACCGTTATCGCCGAGTATCTGGAGGAGCTTCACCCCACGCCGGCGCTCATCGGCAACACGCCCGAGGAGCGCGCCGAAACCCGCCGCTGGGTGCGCATCATCGATCTGGGTTATTGCGAACCCATGGCCAACGGATTTCGCGCCACCCAGGGCCGGCCGATGTTCGAACCGCGCTTCCCGATCGTGTCGGAAAGTGCCGGCGAGGAGCTGAAGGCCATCGCCGCCAAGAAACTGCTGTGGCTCGATGCGCTGATGACGGGTGACTTCGTGTGCGGCAGCCGCTTCACGCTGGCCGACATATTACTGTTCTGCTTCATCGAGTTCGGCGGCGCCGTGGGCCAGCCTCTGCCGGCCGGGCTGAAGTGGCTGCCGGCCTGGCGCGAGCGGGTGGCGGCGCGGCCCAGCGCCAAGGCCTGATTCCGGGGCCTGACCCTAGATCTCGATAAGGTGGTCCGGCAACTCGTTGGGGTTGTCGGCAGCCGGCGGCAGGTGGTGGGCAAGCACGGCGCCGGCGCGCTCGATGGCGGCAATCAGGCCGTCTGCGGCGCGCCCGGCCCTGATGCCGTCCACCAGCACAGTCACCGTTTCGGCCCAGGCCTCTGGCGCCACCTTCTCGAACACGCCGGCATCGGTGATCACCTCGGCCACATGCTCGGGCTCATCGACATAGAGGAGGATGCCGGTGCGCCCCGCCGTGGCATCCAGCGAGCGGGCGCGGAATTGGGCGGTGGCATCGGCGTGCACGCGGTCCCGCCGCTGGCCTGCAGGGGTGAGCATGCGGGCCAGAGCCGTGAAGTGAAGCAGTGCGGCGACGGCCAGGAACAGCAGCAGCTGCACCAGCACAAAGCCCTCCACGGCATGATCGATGCGGCTTGTCACGTCCTGCTCACCCCAATCGGCGAGCAGGACACCGGGCTGCCAGCCCATGAGCACGGCGGCCAGCGGCAAGGTGAAGGCCGCGAGCGCCGCCACGGTGAGCGCGGTGGCCGGATAGCGGCGCACGCGGGTGGAAACGATCACCACGATCTCGCCGCTGGTCTGCGCCTCGGCGGCATGGATGGCGGCCGCGATGCGGGCACGATCCTGGGCGTCGAACAGCATCACCAGCCTCCCGAGGCGCCGCCGCCCCCGCCGGAGCCGCCACCACCGCTGAAGCCGCCACCCCCGAAGCCGCCGCCCCCGAAACCGCCGCCGCCGCCGCTCCAGCTGCCGCCCATGCCGGCGCCCCAGATGATCACCGGGCCGCGCCGCCGGCCGCGCCCGCCGGCA
>NZ_WMHO01000160.1 GCF_010994245.1 Sandarakinorhabdus rubra | reverse complement strand
CGAGCCGCGCCAGCACGGGCCCGGAGATGGCCGGGCTGGGGTGGACCGGCAGCAGAACCTCCGCCTCGCCGGCCAGTTCGGCCAGCGCCGCCAGAACGCCGGCCAGCTGCCGGCCGCGGTTCTCTCGGCGGTGGATGGTGGCGAGCAGCCAGGGGCGCGTCCGCGGCACCTGCGCGAACGGCGCCACGGCGGCATCGGCCAGGCGGCCATCGGCGTCCAGCCGCGCCGCCATCAGCAGCAGCGCATCGATGCCGGTGTTGCCGGTGACATGCACGCCCTCCCTTATGCCTTCCGCCGCCAGTGCCGCCGCCGCCGCGGGCGTGGGCGCGAAATGCCAATCGGCGAGCTGGGCGATCAGCCGGCGGTGCATCTCCTCCGGGTGGGGATCGAGGCTGCCGGTCCGCAAGCCCGCCTCGACATGGGCGAGCGGCACCCCGGCATAGCGGGCGGCCAGCGCCCCGGCGAGCGTCGAGCTGGTGTCCCCCTGCACCACCACGCAGGCCGGCGGCTGGTGCCGGATCAGATCAACGAGGCGCGGCAGCAGCGCCGCCACCTGCGCCTCCGGCGTGGCCTCCATCACCCCAAGATCATCATCGGCCACCAGCCCGAACCCAGCCAGCGCCTCGCCAAACATTTCCCGATGCTGCCCCGTCGCCACCAGCCGCACCGCCGCGCCCCGCGCCCGCAATTCCAGCACCAGCGGCGCCAGCTTCACCGCCTCGGGCCGCGTGCCGGACACGATCAGAATCGGAGATGTCGAACGGTCAGCCATGCCCCTTCGCCCCCGCGAATGACCTGACCCAGCCGAATTCATGGCGCAATCTGAGGGGGATGGCAATCAGCGCCGGATGAAAGGGCAGGAAGAAGGCCTCCGGCGGCAAGGGGCGCGGCCCCTTGACCCGTGCGTTCGGGGCGGCGCCCGACGCTCATCCTGGCACCTCGCTTGACGCAGAGTGTGGCTTGGCGTTGCCTTATGCTTTGCGTCTTCGCGCAGGTGCAAAATTGATTATAGTATTCACAGAATGAAGGCCACCTTCGGACACGATCTAAAACCCGCCAAGCGGGCACCGAAATTCAGAGATGAATAAAGTGCACTGTCACCGCAATCCCCATAATGGCGCAATCCACCGCAATTCTAAATAATTTATGGAAAAGCATTGCGCAGCCGATAAGAATAGCCCGGCGTTCTGGAGATCAAGAATGTCCCTCATTTGTGACATGTGGAACTGGCTTGGACAAAAAGGCCTTTTCGTTTTAGTTGGAGGCGCGCTAGCTATTATTCTTATTACGAACTTGACTATGAAAACAAGCGCTAACTTATTTATAGTTTCAGCTTATGACCTGATCAATATGATTGCATTTATTCATTTAGCTATGATTTTTTATTTCGTATTTTATGTCTGCGCTGATCTATCTGCGTACAGATACTTTGGGGTTTTTACAGTAGTAATCATTTTCTCTGCGATTCCATTGGTATTATTTGGCATACGTATACCCTTGTTCACAGAAACGAAGTTTCATTTATTGTTTCACCTCGTAATGCCCCTGGCCCTCGCTCTTATGATGGCAATTCTCAGTTACCCAATGATAAAGATTTTTAAAACATTCATCAAGTTTTAGATTACGGTGACAGTGGACTAAATTGACATCCGTACTTGAACCGCGAGAGCGTCCGCACCGATTACGGTAACAGTGCACTCGAATGCCGCAAGAACTCTTGACCATCGCGCCTGCCAGCACCCGGCTGGCCAGCCAGTCCATCGCCGGGCCCAGCGGCACCACGTTCGTCGAGCATGTGTGGCACTTGCCGGACAGCGACTGAAAACGAACGGGTGCAGGGACGAGTCCCTGCCCGCCGGAGGCACACTTGCCCTGCTTCTTCTGCGCCGCTAGGCCCGCCGGGTGACCAATGCCCCGCCCCTCGTCATTGCCGTCGATGGCCCGGCCGCTTCCGGCAAGGGCACCATCGCCAAGGCCCTCGCCCGCCATTACGGCCTGCCGCACATGGACACCGGCAAATTGTATCGCGCCTGCGGGCTGGCGGTGCGGCTGGCCGGGCACGATCCTTATGATGCCGAGGCCGCGGCGCGGGCGGCGAAGTCCATCGACCAGCGCCTGCTGGATGACCCCGATCTGATGAGCAGCCTCAACAGCGATTATGCCTCGATCGTTTCCAGCCACCCGGCGGTGCGCGCGGCCTTGCTGGAGACGCAGCAGGCCTTTGCGCGCCAGCCGGGCGGGGCGGTGCTGGATGGGCGGGACATCGGCACGGTGATCGCGCCCGATGCCGCCGCCAAGCTGTTCGTGACGGCTGCACCTGAGGTGCGCGCCGCCCGCCGCCATGCCGAACTGGCTGGCCGGGGCAGCGACCAGACGCTGGCCGACGTGATGGCCGATATCGCGGCGCGCGATGCCCGCGATTCCGGGCGTTCGGCGGCGCCGCTGGTGCGCGCGCCGGATGCTGCCTTGCTTGATACCAGCAATCTCGATATAGCCGCAGCCGTCGCTGCCGCGATCGACCTTGTGGAAAAGTCGAGAGCACAGCGCGGCCGGTAACTGGCAAAGGTTGCCCGGCAGGCTTGGCCCTGCCCGGGCGTTTTGGTTTTTTTCCGGCACTTCCAAGAGCGGCTGGCATGGTGCCACCGCGACGGCGATGAACGGCGGGCAATGGTGCCTTGCCGAGGGGTTTCGTGGGATCGGGTCGATGTTCGGCCCCGCCTTGCCCGCGCCGGCCCCAGTTGAAGGTTTGAACTGATATATGGCTACGTCTGCCCAGCCGACCCGCGATGATTTTGCGGCGCTGCTTGATGCCACGCTTGGCAAGGACCAGGGTTTTGAAGGCCGCGTTGTCCGCGGTGTCGTGACCCGGCTCGAAAATGAATTTGCCGTCATCGATGTCGGCCTGAAGAGCGAAGGCCGCGTGCCGCTGCGCGAGTTCGCCGATCTCACCGGCAAGGTGGATCTGGCCGTCGGCTCGGAAGTGGAAGTGTTCGTCGATCGCGTCGAGAATGCGCAGGGCGAGGCCATGCTGAGCCGCGACCGCGCCCGCCGCGAAGCCAGCTGGGATGCGCTGGAAACCAAGTTTGCTGCCGGTGAGCGCGTCGAAGGCGTGATCTTCGGCCGCGTCAAGGGCGGCTTCACCGTCGATCTGGGCGGCGCTGTCGCCTTCCTGCCGGGCAGCCAGGTCGATATCCGCCCGGTGCGCGATGTCACCCCGCTGATGAACCTGCCGCAGCCCTTCCAGATCCTGAAGATGGACCGCAAGCGCGGCAACATCGTGGTGTCGCGCCGCTCCATCCTGGAAGAATCGCGCGCCGAGGCCCGCTCCGGCCTGATCAACAGCCTGGCCGAGGGCCAGATCGTTGACGGCACGGTGAAGAACATCACCGATTATGGCGCCTTCGTGGACCTGGGCGGCATCGACGGCCTGCTGCACGTCACCGACATGAGCTACAAGCGCGTCAACCACCCGTCCGAAGTGCTGAACATCGGCGACGTGCTGCGCGTGCAGATCGTGCGCATCAACCGCGACACCCAGCGCATCAGCCTGGGCATGAAGCAGCTGGAAGCCGATCCGTGGACCACGGCGGCCGCCAACTATGCCGTGGGCACCCGCCACAAGGGCCGCGTCACCAACATCACCGAGTATGGCGCCTTCGTCGAGCTGGAAGCCGGCATCGAGGGCCTCGTCCACGTCTCCGAAATGTCGTGGGTCAAGAAGAACGTCCACCCCGGCAAGATCGTCTCGACCAGCCAGGAAGTGGAAGTGGTCGTGCTCGAGGTGGACGAAGACAAGCGCCGCATCAGCCTGGGCCTCAAGCAGGCGCAGCGCAACCCGTGGGAAGTGTTCGCCGAAACCCACCCGGTCGGCTCGATCGTGGAAGGCGAAGTCAAGAACGCCACCGAATTCGGCCTGTTCATCGGGCTGGATGGCGATGTCGACGGCATGGTGCACATGAGCGACATCGCCTGGGGCATGACCGGCGAAACCGCGCTGTCGCGCCACCACAAGGGCGAGCGCGTCTCGGCCCGCGTGCTGGAAGTGGACATCGAGAAGGAGCGCATCAGCCTCGGCATCAAGCAGCTGGATGAAGCCGGTGGCCCGGTGACGGCCGGCACCCGCAACACCAGCGGCGGCGACTGGAAGAAGAACGACATCGTGACGGCCACCGTGGTGGCGGCGCGCGATGGCGGCCTCGATGTCCAGATCGGCGAGGATGGCCCGGTGGTCTACATCAAGCGTGGCGATCTTTCCCGCGACCGCGACGAGCAGAAGGCCGAGCGGTTCCAGCCTGGCCAGAAGGTCGATGCCATGGTGGTGGGCTTTGAAAAGGGCCGCAAGCCGATGCTGTCCATCAAGGCGCTGCAGATCAGCGAGGAGAAGGAAGCCGTGGCACAATACGGCACCTCCGACTCGGGTGCCACGCTGGGCAACATCCTTGGCGCCGCCTTCAACAAGGCCCGCGAAGACGCCGACAAGAACTGAGCCCGCCCACCGCGGGCACGATCGAAACGCCCCGGCAGCACCGCGCTGCCGGGGCGTTTTGGCATGTCGGCGCCAGATTATGACATGCAGGTTGCAGAATCTGGACAGGCGCGGCTTGACCGCCCCTGCCATTCCAATAGAATTGCTCGCAATTCAAAGGGGGAAGCGCCGGCCCGGCGGCCCGGCGGCAACAAAACTGGGGGATGGGCAAGGATGATCAGGTCCGAACTGGTGCAGAGCATCGCCGAACAGAATCCGCACCTCACCCTGAAGGACGTGGAGCGCATCGTCGCCACCGTCTTTGACGAGATCAGCGATGCGCTCGCCGAAGGCCGGCGCGTGGAACTGCGTGGCTTCGGTGCCTTTTCCACCCGCGCCCGCGAAGCCCGCACCGGGCGCAACCCGCGCACCGGCGCCGCCGTCGATGTGAACGCCAAGCGCGTGCCCTATTTCAAGCCGGGCAAGGAATTACGCGAGCGGTTGAACGACTGAACGCGGACCGGACGCCACCCGGTGCGCGACGGGCACAGCGGGCGTGGCGGAACCGGTAGACGCAGCGGACTTAAAATCCGCTTTCCCAACGGAAGTGCGGGTTCGAGTCCCGCCGCCCGCACCAGACCGGCCCGCGCACGGGCCGCCGGCAGGCCGCAAATGCCGCACAGCCTTGCAAATGCACGGGCAAACGCCGATTGTTATAGATCAACAGCGACAGTGTGGGCGATTCCCCTTATTGTATGCTGGGTGCCGACCGGCCAAGTTGTGGGCGGTTGGGGCTAAACTGGTTGCCAGCGGCAGATTCCCTGCCGGCGGGGCGATCGCTGAAGTGGTTGAGTTTGCCATCGCTGCGGTGGCCGGGGATGCTGGATGTCTGACGGGAATGCCTGGATCGAGATCGTGCTGCTGGCAATGCTGGCCGCGTTTATCGGTCTGCGTCTGGTGTCCGTGCTGGGCAAGCGCACCGGGCAGGAACGCCCGATCGGGGACAGTTTCCGGGCGCCCGCCGAAGTGACCGCACCGCCGCGCCGCGAGGCCGAACGGCCGGTGCGCGGCGAACTGCTGCTGCCGCCGGGCACCGACGGCGCCCTGCGCGGCGCGCTGGAAGCCATTGCCGATGCTGATGCCGGCTTCGTGCCCGATCGCTTCCTGTCTGGCGCCCGCAGTGTCTACCAGATGGTGCTGGAAGGCTTCTGGGCCGGCAACGTGGGCGGCCTCACCGGCCTGGTGTCTGACGAGATCATCGACAATCTGGCCAGCGCGGTCGAAGCCCGCGGCGGCAAGACCCTGGCCAACCGGCTGATCGCCATCGACAGCGCCACGCTCCATGGCGCCACCCTGGTGGGCCAGATGGTGGAGGTGACCGTGCGCTTCGTCGCCCGCATCGCCACCGCCGACGGCGAGACCGAAAGCCGTGACCTGTGGACCTTCAGCCGCCTCGCCGGCAATCCGGACCCGGCCTGGGTGCTGATCGCCACCGACAACGAGGCCGACAGCACCGATCTGCCGCCCGACCACGGCTGAGCCGAAGACTAGGTGCGGCGCCGACATGCTGCGCCATTTTTCGTTTGCCGGCCTGCTGCTGCTCGCTGCCTGTGCCGGCCAGCCCGAGCGCCCGCCCGCTCCCCTGCCCCCCGCCCCACAAGCGCCGCCTGCTGCGACGCCGG
>NZ_WMHO01000016.1 GCF_010994245.1 Sandarakinorhabdus rubra | reverse complement strand
ATCCTGAGGCCCGCCATCGATGCCAGCGGGTGCCCGGCCGCAACGATTCCGTGCGGGCCAGCCACCTCGACCCGGTGCTGCATGACCGTGCTGGCGCCCGTGCCCGGCGCGTCCGGCGCCTGGCGCCCAACACCAACCGGCGCCGCCGCCGGCAATTGCGCCGATGCTGACCGCGCCGCCGCACCCGACAGAAGCGCGCCCGCGAGGCCGCCGAGGAGGATCTCGCGGCGGCCAACGCCGGCGCCCTCGCTGATGCTGCTGGTCAGGGGGTCATTGGCCATCGCGGCGCTCCCAGGGATCACATCAGGCAAGCCGGAACCTCGCCCTATTCCGGCATCTTCACCAGTGGCTTGCCCTGGTTCTTGTACACGACGCCGTTCTTCACCACGGTCTGCACCGTGAACAGGTTGTTCAGATCGTGATAGACCGGATCGCCCGGCACCACGATGATATCGGCCAGCTTGCCCGGTTCGATGGTGCCAAGATCAGGCTTGCCCATGATGCGGGCGTTGACCCGCGTGGTATCGGCAATCACCTCCAGCGGTGACAGGCCCTCGTCCACCAGCACTTTCATTTCCCTGACCAGACCATCGGTGTTGAAGTTCATCGGCGTGCCGCTGTCGGTGCCAACGCCCATCAGCGCGTTAGATTCGATCAGTTGCTTCACCTGGGGACTGCGAAACCTGACCTGTCGGTCGATGCCGGCAAAATAGCTTTCTGCTGGCCATTCCCTGAAGCTGTCCTGCAGGGCCGCCCAGATATCGGCCGGGAACAGGCTTTTCAGCACCGGATCCTGCAGTCGGCCCGGGAACTTCACGGTGTCGGGGAAGATCCAGCTGCGATGCGCCGCGGTCAGCACTATGGGCCGGTTGCTTTCCGCAATCGTGCGCACCAGATCGGCGCTGTAGGTCGGGAAGCCGGCCGAGCCCATGTGCTGCAGCACATCGACTCCGGCATCGAAGGCGTTGCGCACATCCGTTTCGGCATAGACATGGGCATGCACCTTGATCCCATTGGCGTGCGCGGCCTTCACGATGGCGAAATAATCGTCCCGCGTCAGGCCGGCATGCGCCTTGATCACATCCACACCCTGCCTGAACAGCCGATCGACGACCTCGGCCCCCTCCTTCGGCGAGGCAATCACCGCCGACGCCTCGGCCGGAAAGCCGGCAAAGGCGCGGCGCGTCACCAGCGGCCCGGCCACCTGCAGGCGCGGGCCGGGAATCTCGCCCTTGCTGATCCGGTTGCGCACGCTGATGCTCTCGGCGGCATTGCCACCCAGATCGATCGCCGATGTCACGCCGGACATCAGCAATTGCCAGGCCGACAGCTCCATCACCTTCTCGATGGAATATTTCCGGCCCGGCCCCTGGAGCCACCTGAACCAGCCGGCCTCGTCTCCGAAGCCGATCATGAACAGATGGGCGTGCGCGTCGATCAGGCCCGGCATCATGGTCTGGCCGCTGGTGTCGATCACCACCGCGCCGGCCGGGATCTTCACCTCGGCCGCCGGCCCCGCGGCCACGATCCGTTCACCCTGGATGACGATGGTGGCATTGTGCACCGGTGGCACACTGAGGCCACTGATCAACATGCCGCCGGTCAGCACGGTGGTTCGTGTGTCCTGGGCCATCGCCTGTGCCGAGACCAGGGCGAGCGCGGTCAAGGCGAAGATGCGGAACAGCGACGCCACCACGGACAAGCAGCCTGCGAGACTGATGCGGTTCATCATGACATACCCCTTGGCTGCAACCTGTGAGCGTTACGGGCGCTCAGCAAGCCCAAAAGTGCAGACCCCGCTGCTCTTGGCGAATGCCCCTTGATGTGGCCATGTGGCGCCCAGACGACAGCGGCCCCGTGCACGGAGAGCAGGATGGACGGCGCGAACCGGCGTGAGATGTTGCAGGCGGCGCTGACGTTGCCGGCACTGGGCTGGGGAAGCGCCGTCGGCGCGGCGGCTGCGGCCGATCAGATGGCGCCGGGCATTTCGCAGGCGCTGGCGCGGCACCGCGCGCGCCAGCTTTCCGATGTCCATTATGACCTCGCGCTCGACCTGACCGGCACGGACCGGGCTGACGGCCAGGTGACGGCGCGCTTCACCTGGCGGGCGGGCAGCGGCGACGTCGTACTCGACTTCCGTGGCGGGCCGATCACGGATCTGCGCGTCAATGGCCGGGCGGTGCCGGCAGTGATGCGCAATGGGCATGTGCGGTTGCCGGCTCGGGCGCTGCGCGGCGGGAGTAACAGCCTGACGGCGCGGTTCTCGACCCCCATTGCCGCTGCCGGTGCGGCGATCATCCGGTTCGAAGACACGTCCGACGGGCAGACCTATCTCTACACGCTGCTGGTGCCGTCTGATGCCAATCTGCTGTTTCCCTGCTTCGATCAGCCCGATCTCAAGGCGCGGTTCCGCTGGCAGTTGACGGCGCCGGCCGGCTGGACGGTGCTGACCAACGGCAAGGAGAACGGGCGCGAACCGGCCGGCGCTGCAGTGCGCTGGCGCTTTGCCGAGACCGCGCCGATCTCAACCTATCTGGCTGCCTTTGCCGCCGGGCCCTGGGCCAGCTGGACCGCTGCGGCAGGGGGCGGCCAGCCAATCACCTTGTATGCGCGGGCCTCGCGGCGCAGCGAAGTGGATGCGGAGGCGCAGATGGCCACCAACCGCACCGCCGTTGCCTGGCTTGCCGACTGGTTTGGTGTGCCGTTTCCCTTTGCGAAGCTCGACCTCTTGCTGGCGCCCGCCTTTCCCTTTGGCGGCATGGAGCATGTCGGCGCGGTCTTCTACAACGAGGACCGCTTCGTGTTCCGCGAGCCGCCGACCCTGCCGCAGCGGCTGCGGCGCGACTCCACCATCTATCACGAGATCAGCCACCAGTGGTTCGGCGATGCCGTGACCATGCGCTGGTTCGACGATCTGTGGCTGAAGGAGGGCTTTTCCACCTACATGGCGGCGCGCATCCAGGCAGCGCTCAATCCGGCCAGCAGCGCGTGGGCGACCTTCCTGCTGTCCACCAAGATCTCCGCCTATCGCGCCGATGCCACGGGCGGCACCCAGCCCCTGTGGCAGGCCCTCGACAATCTGGACGCGGCCAAGAGCAACTATGGCCCGATCGTCTACAACAAGGCGCCAGCGGTCATCAAACAGCTGGCCTTCTATGTGGGGGAGGACGGGTTCCGGCGCGGGCTGAAGCTGTTCCTCACTCGCCACGCCTATGGCAACGCCACCTGGGTTGATCTGCTTGGCGCGGTGGCCGAGGCCTCGGGCACCGATCTCACTGATTTTGGCAACCAGTATATGCTGCGCGCCGGCATGCCGCTGGTGGAAACACAGCTGCGCGTGGCCGAAGGGCGGATCAGCGCGCTGACACTGACCCAGCGCCCGGTACGGGTGCTGGCCGGCGACAGCGGTGCAGGAAATGGGGGCGGCGCGTGGCCGATGAAGCTGCGCGTGCGGCTGGGCTATCATGACCGGGACGATGTCGTGCTCGATGCACGCTTTGAAGGCAGCACCGCCACTGTGGCAGCGGCGGGTCTGCCGGTGCCGGACTATGTGTGGGCCAATGACGGCGATGAGGGCTACGGCCTGTTCCTGCCCGAAGCGCGCACCCTCGCCTGGTCTCAGGCCAACGTCGGACGCGTGGCGGACCCGCTGCTGCGCGCGTTGCTGTGGAATGGGCTGTGGGATGCAGTCCGCGAGCGGATGCTGCCACCGGCAGACTATGTGGCGCTGGTGTTGCGCGAGCTGCCTGCCGAAGCCGACGAGCAGATCTCGCGTGTAGTGCTGGGACGGGCGGCCTTCGCGCTGACCCGCTATCTGCCGCAGGCCGGAACGATCCAGGCAGCCTGGGAGACGGCGCTGATCACGCGGGTCGATGATGATCGGTTGAGCTATGGCCTTCGCAAGGAGGCCCTCGACCAGCTGGTGGACACCGCCAGGGGCCCGGCAGCGCTGGATCGGTTGCGCGCGTTGCTGGCCGGACAGGCGCTGTTTGCCGCCAAGCCGATCGGCCAGCCGACGCGCTGGGCAATCGTCGGGCGGTTCATCACCATCGGCGCGGCCGATGCCGCGGCGCTGCTAGCCGCCGAGCAGCAGCAGGATCGTTCGACCGAGGCCATGAAGGATGGCTTCGTTGTTGGGGCGGCGTGGCCGGATGCGGCGGTGAAGGCCGACTATTTCCGGCGCTATTTCGACGACGCCGGGTTGAACGAGGCCTGGGCGAGCGAAAGCCTGACGGCGTTCAATGCGCCCGAGCAGTCGGCCTTGACCCTGCCCTTCTTGCGCCCCGCGCTGGATCGGCTGGAATGGATCCAGCGCAACCGCCGGATCTTCTTCCTGCCGGACTGGATCGACGCGTTCATCGGCGGTCAGGTGACCGGCGAAGCACTGGGGATCGTGGACCGGTTCCTGGCCGAGCGCTCGGACCTGCCCGGCGACCTGCGCCGCAAGATCCTGCTGGTTCGGGACGAGCTGGAGCGAACCGTGCAGATCAGGGACGCGATCCGTGCGTGAGGATCGGCGCGGACTTGACATCTTTGAGGCGGCGGCCTCCTGGGGAAGGTCCCCCATGAATTCGGCAAGTCAGATTTCGGTTAGCGGTTTGGCAGCCGCCTGTTAACCTCGGCTCAGGAGTCGAACCGCCGGCAAACGTGACCGGCGGGTGGGTTCGGGGGGGACGCGCATGACCGAAACACCGATCCAGGCGGATTATCTCGTCGTGGGCGCGGGGGCGGCAGGGATGGCCTTCGCCGATCAACTTCTGACCGACAGCGCGGCGACGATCGCCATCGTCGACCGGCGGCACCGGCCGGGGGGACACTGGAACGACGCCTATCCCTTCGTGCGGCTGCACCAGCCATCATCCAACTATGGTGTCAATTCGCGGCAGCTCGGGTCCGGCGGCAAGGACACCGCGGGGTTCAACGCCGGCCTCGATGAATTGGCCTCCGGTGCTGAGGTGGTGAGCTATTTCGAGAATGTCCTGCAGCAGCGGCTACTGCCCTCTGGCCGGGTCCGCTTCTTTCCGATGAGCGAATACACTGAAGACGGCATGGTCGAATCGCGCCTCTCGGGCGCCCGGCGCCCGGTCTCCGTTGGCAAGGTGGTCGACGCCACCTGCTACAGCCCGAAGATTCCTGCCACCAACCCGCCACAATACGCGGTTGCCGATGGCCTGATTTTCGCGCCGATCAACGATCTGCCCCGGTTGGCCCGGCCTGGCGCGTCCTACACGGTGATCGGCGCCGGCAAGACGGGGATGGATGCCTGTTTGTGGCTGCTGCAGAATGGCGCCGAAGCGGACCGGATCCGATGGATCGTGCCACGCGATTCCTGGATGTTAGACCGCGCCAATTTTCAGACCGGGCCAGGCACCCTTGTCACGACCCTGCGGTACTTGGCCGACGAGGTCGAGGCGATCGTCGAGGCGGACAGCGTTGACGACGTGTTCCTGCGGCTCGAGGCAAAGGGCGCGCTGTTGCGGCTCGACCCCGCGGTCACGCCGAGGCTGCACCATTGCGCGACCGTCACCAGGGGCGAGCTCGCGGCACTGCGGCAGATCGCCAAAATCGTCCGCCTCGGCCGGGTCCAGCGGATCGAGCGTGACCGGATCGTGCTGGACCACGGCGAAGTCCCGACCGATGACGCGACCATCCACATCGACTGTTCGGCAAGCGCGATCGTCCACCCGGAAAAGCGTCCCGTGTTCGAACCCGGCCGGATCAATCTGCAGTGCCTGCGCCTGTGCCAGCCTGTGTTCAGCGCTGCGCTGATCGGCCATGTCGAGGCCGCCAATGCCGATGATGGGCAGAAGAACGCGCTCTGCCAGCCGATGGACTATCCCAGCGACCCGCTGGGCTGGCTGCGCATGATGTCGCAAGAGTTGCCGGCACGCATCAGGTGGGCGCAGCATCCGGACATTGCGGCCTTCAATGCCGCTTGCCGTCTCGACTCCGTGGCGCCGCGCGCGGCCCAACTGCAGCCAGGCGATACCGCCGAGTTGGCGGAAATCGACCGCCTCGAGGCGAACATCGGGCCAGCTATCGAAAAACTTCAAATCCTGCTGGCGACAGCCTGAGCCAGAGCCGGAATCACTGGAGATCGTCACATGCGCCACCCCGTCCTTGAAAACACCCTCAAGACCGCGCGCCACACCAGCTTCTACCTGTCGTGCGGCGCGCAGAGCGGCACGCCGGTGATCTTCGTCCATGGCTGGCCAGAACTGGCGATCTCATGGCGCCATCAGCTGGAGGTGTTCGCCGGACTGGGCTTTCGGGCCGTCGCGCCTGACATGCGCGGCTATGGCCGCTCCACCGTCCATTCGCGGCACGAGGACTATCGCGTGGAGGAGATCGTTGCCGACATGATCGAACTTCTCGACGCGCTCGGCGCCGAGAAGGCAGTCTGGGTCGGGCACGACTGGGGCGCGCCGGTGGTCTGGTCGATCGCTCAGCACCATCCCGATCGCTGCCACGGCATCGCGGCTCTATGCGTCCCATATCTTCCAGAAGGCTTAACGGTCGAGACGGCACTGCCTCTGGCCGATCGCACGGTCTATCCGGAAGACCGGTTTCCCGCCGCGCAGTGGGATTACATGATGTTCTACCGCGAGAATTTCGCCGCCGCCTCGGCCGCGTTCGAAGCCGATGTCCCTGCCATGATCAGGGCCTTGTTCCGGGCTGGCGATCCAGCAGGCCGGGGCCAGCCGGCGATCACCGCTCAGGTCCGCGCGCAAGGTGGATGGTTCGGTCCCGGGCTGCCCGCGCCGGCAATGCCGCGCGATGAAAGCGTGCTGAGCGAGATCGACGAAAGCCGCTATGTCGCGGCGCTCCAGGCGACCGGCTTCTTCGGCGCCGACAGCTGGTACGTGAATGGCGACGCGAACCGGGCCTTCGCCATGCGGGCGAAGCAGAACTGGCAGCTGCAGATGCCGGTGCTCTTCCTGCACGCGGCCCATGACTATGTCTGCGAGACCATCGATTCCCGCCTGGCCGAACCGATGCGCGCGCATTGTGCCAACCTGAGCGAGGCGGTTGTCGGGTCGGGCCACTGGATGGCGCAGGAAAAGCCCGACCGGGTCAATGCCGAACTGGCCAGGTGGCTGGCCATCCAGATGTCAGGGTTGTGGTCGAGGGATTGAGCTCCAGCCTTTATCCGTTCCACGCGAGGCGTCGCCCCTCGCCATGTCAGGGGCCACACGAAGCGATTCCGTCGCCGGTTAGTGTCCACATCATCCTCAGATTCTGGTGCAATGACGTGGCCCACTCGTGGATCTGGCGGCTTCCAGAGACCAGCCATTGACCAACTGACGCAATCCCCTGATCTTCCGCCCAGAGCGATTAGGGACCAGCCTTTGGATAAGCTGCTCCCCATTTCTGGATAGCTGTATTGGCTGTTTGCGCCCGACCGCTTAGGCAGCGTCACCAGCGGCCTGTTGCCGATCGCCCTGTGCGGTCGCCCCTCGTTGCAGTGTGTACGCCTCGCGAAAAATTACTCAGCGCATCCGCGATGGCCCCTTTGGGAGAGGGAATGCTTGGCGGGTCTGTTATGCGCGGGCGGCGGCTTTCCGAGCGTCGAGGCAAGCGGCCTTGAAATCATAAAGTGGCGCCAACTCGTCCACGCAATCCGGCCAATGGCCGCTTTCGGTCCAATAGTCGACCAGTCCTAGGGCAGCACAAAGACTTGCAAATCGGATGTCATTGCGGAGCGCTCGGCCGGACGGGAAGAACATGATCGTGAAGGTGAAGGCACGCACATTGCCGGCATCGGCGTTGGCAATCGTGCCCTGGATCGGCCGCCCAGTCTCCAGTGCAGAGAACAGCGCTTCGTAGGCGATATCGGAACATCCTGCCATGGCGGCAAAACCACAGGACTCCAGCGCCAAAGGCTGGTCCCGATCGGCGGAGAGGGCCCTGCGCATAATTGCTTCGCGTTCCGGTTGCGGTTTGCGCATGACGTCAGAGGAACGGCGCATGGCGCGCGGCACCGCTTCGGGTCCATCGGCAAAGCGCGCCAGGTTGGCCGCCAGAAAGGCATCGGCACCGTCGAAATCGCCCTTGTCGAAATGCAGTATTTCCCATTGCGCCCGCGGGATCGTCCAGCGTCCGCGAACCGAGTCCTCGTCATCCAGTTCAAGCATCGCCACCGCTTCCTGGCGACGGCCGAGTTGCATCAACAGCAAGGCAAGATCATGCACATTGCTGCCAGTCAGGGGATCGAGTTCTGCAAGCCGGGCCGCTGCGTCCAGCATGTCCTTGGCCCGTCCCACGTTGCAGTAAGCCCAACTCACCGCCCGCAGAACCAGCGGATTGTTGGGCTCGGCGGCCAGTGCTGCCTCGCAAAGGGCGATCTTCTGGCTGTGCTGGCTGAAGGCCGGCAGCAGGAGCGCCTTCGTCAGCAATGGCAGAACCGCTGCGCTATCCAGTTCAAGCGCACGATCATTGGCCTCTATCGTTACAAGATGGTCCGGGTCGCAATCCGCATCGCGGGCCTGCGACATGGCGGCAGCGCGTGCAAAGGCGAGCGCGCTCCACGCCGCGGCATAGCGCGGCGCCCGTGCCACCGCCGTTTCCAGAAGGGGAATGGCAGTGCGGGTCACGGACTGTTCGTTCGACAGAAGCGCCGGACGTGCGCGCATGTACAGATCATAGGCAAGTGGATCGATTGGCGGCGTTTCCGCCTTGGCTGGCGCCAGCTTGCGGTTCAGCGCGGCCGCCACATGGCCGGCGATCTCATCCTGCAACGCGAACGCATCCGACACTTCACGGTCATAGCGTTCGCCCCATAGGGCAGTGCCGGTCGCCGCATCGGTCAACTGGGCGGAAACGCGCAACCGGTTGCCGGAATGGCGAACATTGCCATCCAGCACATGTGTCGCCTTCAGGGCAGCGGCTGCCACAGCCTTGCGCTCGCCACGGAATTGAAATGCCGATGTGCGACCGATCACCTTGAGCCCCGCGCTGCGCATCAGGGTCTGCATGATCTCGTCGGCCACGCCATCGGAAAAGAACTGCAGTTCGGGATCGGCAGACAGGTTGTCGAAGGGCAGCACGGCCAGCAGCGGCTCCGCTGGCACCGGCTGTTCGGCGACCAGTTGCGCAAAGCTGAGGCCGGGGCCAGGCAAGGGCGCTGATACGGGCCGGGACGCGATGAAGCGCCTCACATCCGCCAGGAAGTTGTGCCAGGACGGGTCGTCACTTGCGCCCTCCCAATGCGACAGGTCGGCGGTCTGCGTCAGTTCGAACATGATCGGGCGTTCGCAAGGCTCGATCATCGCCGGCACGAGCGTCTTGCAGCGATCCGCAATGGTCGCTTCGGCCCGCACCCAGCGGCTGACCACCGAGCGCGGCGACCACAGCACCACTACCGCCTTGGCGGCGCGCAGAGCGGCCTCCGTCACCTCGTCATAGGCTTCGCCGGAGCGCAGAGCCGTATCCCACCACACGCTCAGGCCCGCCGCCGTGAACGCATCGGCAAACAGCTTCGCCCGCGCCTGGTCCTCACGATTGTACGAGAGGAAGATGTCGGTCAAAGGCCCCCCACTGATCTGGCAACCAATTGGTTACACGGGGGGCTCAACACGGTCGAGCGCATTGTTCAGCTTGTCGCCAGTGGATAGGCCGGCAAGAAAAATGGCTGGTCGCCAGAGCTCAGACCGAAAGCCACGCTACCCACTTGGCCCGATGGCCGCCTGCCCCCAGGCACGTTGCCATCCCTGCAAGCAACCATCCCGAAGGAGCCATGCTCTACCTCTGCGGTAGAAATCAGGCGGGCACGTCACTTCAGGGGGTGCGCATCAACGAAACAGGAAAAATGACGCGCACGCCTGATGTCCCGAAAGACAATGCGGCACTTTCGAAACTCCGCCATGGTGGAATGAAATACGGCGTGGGTTACTGATACAGAATCATCAAGTTTGAAATCGCGCTCTGATCTCAGGCGATTAGCTGACAACGCCGGCCAGCGGCCTATCGCTGATAAACCACCTTGCCGCCCACGATGGTCGCCAGAATCCTGCCGGCCAGGATCTTTTCCGGCGCGGTCGCGGCAAGGGCCAGGGGATCGATGTCCATGACGGTCAGATCAGCCCATCGGCCCTTGGCAATGATCCCCGTCTGGTCTTCGCGGAAAGCGGCATGGGCCGACCAGCTGGTATAGGCGCGGATGGCTTCCTCGATGGTCAGCCGCTCTGCCGGATACCAGCCGCCGGGGGGCTGCCCCTGCTTGTCCTGGCGAGTGATCGCCGAATGCAGGCCATAGAAGATGCTGTGGTCAGAGCCCGGATTGTCGGCATTGAAGGTCAGCCGCGCGCCCTGGCGGCGCAGCGAGCGCCAGGCATAGGCGCCAAGGATGCGCTGCGGGCCCAGGCGCGCTTCGGCCCAGGTCTTGTCCTCCACCGCGTGCGGCGGCTCCATCGAGGCGATCACCCCCAGCCGGGCAAAGCGCGGCTGGTCTTCCGGCGCGACGACCTGGGCATGTTCGATCCGGTGACGGTTGCGGGCGATGTTCGGATCGGCCTTGAACTCCCCTTCCAGGAAATCGAGCACTTCACGGTTGCCGGCATCGCCGATGGCGTGGAACCCCAGCTGGAATCCGGCCTTCATCGCCGCCTTGGCCAGGTCACGGTCAAAGCCATAGCCGCTGCCGCTGATCCCGCGGTGGCCCGGCCTGTCTTCATAATCGGCCAGCAGCCGCGCTCCGCGCGAGCCGAGCGCGCCGTCGTAATAGGCCTTGACGGCGCGGATGACGAACATGCTGTCCGTATCCCGGTCAGGCCCCTTGGCGATCCACTGCCGCATCAACGGCGGGTCTCGCAGCGAGAGCATGGCATAGACCCGGATCGGCAGGCGGTTCTCGTCCTCGAGGCTCTGGAGTGCAGCCATCGATTGGCTGCCCACACCGGCCTCGTGCACCGCGACATAGCCGTCGGTCGCCATCTGGGTCAGGCCCTTCAGCGCATGGCGCGCGACAACCGCCGGCGGCTCGGGCGGCACGGCCGCGTCGATCATCGTCGCCGCGCGGTTCAGGAACAGGCCATTCGGCTGGCCATCCGGGCCCAGCCGCATCTCGCCCCCGACAGGCACCGGGCTGGCCTTGGTGATCTTGCCGGCATCGAGCGCGGCCTGGTTGGTCCAGATGGCAAAACCATGCAGACTGCGCAGCACCACCGGATGATCGGGCACCGCGGCGCTCAACTGCTGCTTGTCCGGATAGCGGTTGGCCCAGGCCCCTTCGTCCCACCCGGCACCGAAGATCCATTCGCCCTTGGGGACGGACTTCGCCCGTTCGGCCACCTTGGCGACCGCCTCTACTTCGGTGGCCACATCGGTCAGGTCGACCGATTCCAGCTTGGCGCCCAGTTCGATGAAATGGGTGTGGGAATCGACCAGACCGGGGATCACGGTGGCGCCGTTCAGATCGATCACCCGGGTCCGTTTGCCGCGCAGCGCCAGCGCCCCCTTGTCGCTGCCGACATAGACAACCTTTCCGCCGCGGATAGCCACCGCTGAAGCATCGGGGTGCCAATTGCCGTTTGTGATGGGCGCATCGGGCGCCGGCTTGCCATCGCGCGCGGGCTCGCCCCAGCGCAGCGTGTAGACATGGGCGTCGGTCAGGATCAGGTCCGCACCGCCGGGCGTGGCCTTGGCCGTTGCATGGGAACTGACGGAGATCAGGACGACGCCGAGCACGCTTGCAAACAGACCCGCCTTCATATCCATTTGCTCCCCGGCATGGTCGTCGTCAGATCATTTGAGACAATTGGCGGCGCAGATTGGCGACGTGTCGGCCTCATCGTTGATGTTAGGCGGCGATCTTGCGGTGTTGCAAGCGCCGATGGTCGATACAGTCACACGGAAAACCGGCCTTAGGTCGTGAACTCATAAGCGGGAACGTCTGCAATGGGGTGGATTTCGGAACGGCGGCTTTAGGCGGCGCGGTCCTCGCGCCAGATAACTCTGTCACCCCAATAACGAATTACAGGCGGAGTATCGTCGAGGTGGATCTCAAACCAGAATTGGTCGTTCCAAAGTGGTTCGCTACCGCTCGTCATTCCTCCTAAAACGAGGCCCCCTCTGTCCTCTAGATGCGCCATGTTGACATACCAACGCATGTCTAGTCCGCCAATCGACACGTCAATCAACCCATGCCACTCATCGGTAGGTTGGAAACAAACAGTGTATTCCCCCTCTATACCGGAGATCGACAGGCTGAAAGCAAGGGGCATGGTTGTCCTCATTTGGCAAATCTGCCGATCGAAGCAAATGTCTGCAAGGGGGTCGAAAGCAGCCGCGCGGCTTTATGAGTCTGCGTCCTCGGACCATCACCAAATGATGGGCTTGCGCGCCCGTGGCGTGACGGCAAGCATGCGGGCGGACCAGAGGACCTGAGACGATGACCAATATCTTCACCAATCCCGAGATGAACGATCTGCGCATGTCGGAAAAGGCGCGGCCGCTGTTCGATGCCGTTGTCCGTCACATCAACGACAATGTCGTGCCGATTGCGGAGGAGTTCGAGGAACTGGGCAAGGGCCGGGCCGATCGTTGGAGCTGGGCGCCGGGGCAGCTGGAATTGCTGCAGACGGCGAAGGACAAGGCCAAGGCGGCGGGCCTGTGGAATTTCTTCCTGCCCAATGCCGAAACCGGCGAGGGGCTGAGCAATCTGGACTATGCCTATATTGCCGCCGAACTGGGCAAGGTGCCGCTGGCATCGGAATCGTTGAACTGCTCGGCGCCCGATACCGGCAACATGGAAGTGCTGGAACGGGTTGGCACACACGAGCAGAAGCAACGCTGGCTGGAGCCCCTGCTCGCCGGTGAAATCCGCTCGGCCTATGCCATGACCGAGCCTGATGTGGCCTCGTCCGATGCCAAGAACATCCGCACCCGCGCCGTGCGTGATGGCAAGGACTGGGTGATCAACGGCGAGAAATTCTATATCTCGGGTGCCGGTGATCCGCGCTGCAAGGTGATGATCGTGATGGTGCGCACCAGCGACGATGGCCCGGCGAGCAGCCAGCAATCCCAGATCCTGGTGCCGATGGACACGCCAGGCGTGAAGATCCTGGGGCCGATGCATGTGTTCAGCGAAGATCACGCGCCGCGCGGCCACATGCATCTGCGCTTTGAAAATGTCCGGGTGCCGTATGAAAACATCCTGCTCGGCGAAGGCCGCGGGTTCGAGATTTCCCAGGTGCGGCTGGGGCCGGGTCGTATCCACCACTGCATGCGCACCATCGGCAAGGCCGAGATCGCGCTGGATTACATGGTGAAGCGCGGCAATAGCCGGGAGGCGTTTGGCCGCCCGCTGATCATGCTGGGCAAGAATCTGGAACTCATCGCCCGCGCCCGCATCGAGATCGAGGCGATGCGGTTGATGGTGCTGAAGGCCGCCAAGGCGATGGACGTGCTCGGCAACCGCGAGGCGCGGGTGTGGGTGAGCATGGTGAAGGCGATGGTGCCGGAAAAGACCTGCCAGATCATCGACCAGGCCATCCAGATCCACGGTGCCGCCGGCATTTCGCAATGGACCCCGCTGGCCGAGCTTTATGCCGACGTTCGCCACCTGCGCTTTGCCGATGGTCCGGACGAGGTGCACCACATGGTTGTCGGACGGCACGAGACCGGGCTGCACTGATCGCCCGTCTTCATGCGGCCTAAATTCAAGGACAAACGGTCATGGACACCAGCAGCCTGTTCCGCCTCGATGGCCGCGTGGCGCTTGTTACAGGGGGCAGCCGCGGCATCGGCAAGATGATCGCCGCCGGCTTCATTGCCCAGGGCGCCAAGGTCTACATCTCGTCACGCAAGGCGCCTGCCTGCTTCGAAACGGCGGCGGAACTGGGCCCGAACTGCATCCCGCTGCCACAGGATGTCTCGACCGTCGCGGGCTGCCAGGCGTTGGCCGCACAGCTTGCCGCGCATGAATCCAGGCTCGACATTCTCGTCAACAATGCCGGTGCCGCCTGGGGCGCCCCATTCGAGGAATTTCCGGAAAGCGGTTGGGACAAGGTCATGAACCTGAACGTCAAATCGCCGTTCTTCCTCACTCAGGCGCTGCACGGTTTGCTGAAGGCATCAGGCACGCACGCGCGGCCGGCCAAGGTGATCAATATCACGTCGATCGACGGCATAAGGCTCAACCCGCAGGAAACCTACAGCTACCACGCCTCCAAATCGGCGCTGATCTATCTCACCAGGCGCATGGCGGCGCGGCTGGTGAAGGATGGCATCAACGTCACCTCGATCGCCCCGGGCGCCTTTGCCAGCGAGATGAACCGGGTCGCGCGCGATCACGGCGACGCGATTGCCAAATTCATCCCCTCCCGTCGCATTGGTGTTGACGAGGACATGGCCGGCGCCGCCATTTACCTCGCGAGCCGCGCCGGGGATTATGTTGTCGGCGACACGATCACCGTGGATGGCGGTGTCGCCCATGCCAACACCGGTGCCGGCTTCTCCGAATGATGACGGCGGCTCGAACGGGTCGCCCATCGAACTGAGGAACGTCCCTACGCAGTTGGGCATACATTCCCGTTGGTCTGCCACATCTCGACGATTGTGCGCAGCGCCGTGACAAACGCCAGCGGCTGATCGAGCATGAGGTGGTGGCGCGCCTGCGGAACAGCGATGATCGGAATATCGGTGCCGCCCAATTCCCGCACATATTCAGCCGAGTCCGGTGTGAACAAGAGGCTTTCCGCGCCATACACGATGGCCTTGCGGCCTGGCGTCGCCACAACGCGCTTGCCCATCCCGTGCCATCCTGGCTCTGCGTCGTTCTGACGGAAGACTTCGGGATCAAATTTCCAGGTCCATTCCTCGCCGCTCCGGCGCAGTGAGTGAAAGGCCATGTAATCCATCAGGAACGGTTCACCGACAGGCTGCGGCGGGGACAGCACATATCGGCTGCGTGCGGTGGGATAGTCCGGATAGCGGCGTTGGGGCTTGTCGGGGTCGCCCGAGCCCGGACGCCCATTTCCTTGCCGGTTCCGTTCCTCCAGCACCTCGGGTCGCAGAACCATCATGTCGCACAGGATCAGGCCGGAAAATCGCTCCGCGGCCAACGCCATCGCGGTCAGGCCGACCGAAGCGCCAAAGCTGTGCGCAATGATGACAGGCTTGGCCGGTCCATCGAACAGCCCAAGCGCCTCGGCAACCCCGACCATCTCTGCGCCGCGCGCCTGCGCATCGCACCCGGGCCGGCTGGCGCTATCGCCCATTCCCGACAGGTCATAGGCGATGACGTGATGGTCCCCCGCCAGAAACGGTGCGATGAACGCAAAGCACCGCGCATGCGCCAGAAAGCCATGCGTCATCAGGATCGGGGGATGCGAGCGGTCGCCCCACCGAAAATAATGGATGCGGGTTCCCGCCACGTCGATGAAGCCTTCCTCGCGCGGCACGGCGAGTGCTTCATGAAACCATTCGGGCAGTGCATCGGGCCGCGGTGCCCAGTGCGGGTCGATGTCATCCGTTGCGTCCACGCATGGACCTCCTTGCAAACCGCTCGCATGTAGCGGTCCTTTCCCGTCAGGACAAAGCCCTGAGATGCTGTAGGTTTTGTGGTGACGGTGCACTTGACCATGCAATGCCCCGGAAAATGGGGGAAACCCCCACCATCCTTAACATCCATAGCGATAAGAAGAACTTGGCGGAGCGGGAGGGATTCGAACCCTCGATGAGCTTTTGACCCATACACACTTTCCAGGCGTGCGCCTTCGACCACTCGGCCACCGCTCCGCGCTCTGGAAGGCGCCCGATAGCAAGCGCCGGGCGGCGCGTAAACCGCTCGTGGGCGCATCTCCGCAAAGGAGTGCGCAAAGCGTGGCCGCGGCCAGGCCGCGACCATCCTTGACAACAGGGTGATTGCGACTGACCCTGCGCCTGTCTTGGTTGGGGGGACCGGATGATACCAGGCAAGTTTGCGCAGACGGATCCGGACCGGATTGCCGTCATCATGGCGGGTTCGGGCGAATCCATCAGCTTTGGCGACCTTGAAAAGCGCACCAATCGCCTAGCACATTTCTTTCGGCTGCAGGGCCTGAACCGCTGCGATCACTATGCCATCTTCATGGAAAACAATATCAATTATGTGGAATGCTGCGGCGCTGGGGCGCGCGCGGGGCTCTATTTCACGCCGACCAACTCCTATCTGGGCGCCGACGAACTGGCCTATATCCTGAACAACAGCCGCTCCCGGATCCTGATCACCTCACGGTCAAAGCTGGACGTGGCACGCGCCGCCATGGCCCAGGCACCCGGCGTGGCGCTGTGTCTGGTTGTGGATGGTGACGGCGATGCCAGCGACGGCGGCCGCGTGATCTCGCTCGCCGCCGCTGTCGCGAACCTGCCCGACACGCCGATTGAAGATGAATGGCTGGGTATTGCCATGCTCTATTCCTCGGGCACCACCGGCCGGCCGAAGGGCATCGTGCGCCCGTTGCCCGAGGTGAAGCCCGATGAGGCGCTGCCGCTCTATGACTTTCTGAACCAGCTTTGGCGATACCGGGACAGGATGGTCTATCTCTCGCCAGCGCCACTCTATCACTCGGCCCCGCAGGCCGCGGTGGGGCTGGCGATCATGGCGGGCGGCACTGCGGTCATCATGGAGAGCTTCAACCCGGAAGCCTATCTGCAGCTGGTGGAGCGGTACCGCGTCACCCACAGCCAGCTGGTGCCGACCATGTTCTCCCGCATGCTGAAGCTGCCAGAGGATGTGCGCCGCCGCCATGACCTCAGTTCGCTGGAAGTCGCGATCCATGCGGCAGCTCCCTGCCCGATCCCCGTGAAGGAGGCGATGATCGACTGGTGGGGGCCGATCATCCACGAATATTATGGCGCCACCGAAGGGCTGGGCTTCACGGCCTGCGATACGGCCGAATGGCTGGCCCACAAGGGCACCGTGGGGCGCGTGGTGCTGGGCGAGATCCACATATTGGACGACGACATGCAGCCCATGCCACCCGGCGAGCCGGGCACGATCTGGTTCACGACCGCGACGCCCTTCGAATATTTCGAGAATGCCGACAAGACCAACGAAAGCCGGTCGGCCGACGGGACGAAAACCACGGTGGGCGACGTCGGCTATCTCGACGATGATAGCTTTCTGCACCTGACCGATCGCAAGACGTTCATGATCATTTCGGGTGGCATGAACATCTATCCCCAGGAGTGCGAAAACCTGCTGATCACCCATCCCAAGGTGACGGATGCCGCCGTGTTCGGGGTGCCGAACGACGATCTGGGCGAAGAAGTGAAGGCGGTGGTGCAGGCGGCGCCGGGGGTGACGGCGGACGCTGAACTGGCCGCGGAGCTGATTGCGTTCTGCCGGTCCAACATGGCCCATATCAAATGCCCACGGTCGATCGATTTCACCGATCAATTGCCGCGCCTGCCGACCGGCAAACTCTACAAGCGCGAGCTGCGCGATCCTTATTGGGTGGGCCGCAAGAGCAAGATTGGCTGAACCCGGACACTGCCGGGCGCAGCCAAGCCTGACCAAGGGAAAAGGGGCGGCGCCTTGCAGCGCCGCCCCACCGTCCACGCACCCCGCCCATTGGCGGGCCCTGCGCGACCCCACCCTTACTGCAGCAGCTGGGTGACCTGCGCGGCCGTCTGGTTGGCGCGGGCCAGCATCGCCTGCGCCGCCTGGCTCAGCACCTGGTTCTTCGCGAGGTTGGTCGATTCCACCGCGAAGTCGGTGTCCTGGATGCGGCTGCGCGATGCCTGCAGGTTGGTGCTGTTCGACGACAGGTTGTTCACCGCCGCCTCCAGCCGGTTCTGCACGGCACCGATGCCGGCGCGATCCAGGTTCACGCTGGTCAGCGCTTCGTCGATGGCGCCCAGAGCCGCCGTCGCCCCGTCCACCGAGGAGATGTCGACATCGGAGATGCGCAGGCCGCCGGCCGAGGCACCATAGCTGTTCTCTTCAAAGCCCAGCGCGGTGAAGTTCGACGCTGCGGCAAAGGCCTGGCTGCCGGCGCGCACGTCGATCGCCGTCGCCGATTCCAGCCGCACCGTGCCATAGGCCGTCTGCGCTGCCGCGGCCGTGGTGGCCACCGTGTAGGCCGTGCCGGCGCCCTTCACGGTGGTGCCGCCCAGGCCCAGTTCGGCCGTGGTGGCGGTGCCGGTGTTGGCCACGAACAGGTTGCGGCCGTCGGCGGCAACGAGGTCAAGACCGCCCAGGCCGTTGTCGCTGGCCACCACGCCGGTCATGCCGGTGAAGTTGTTGATGGCAGCGGCCACCTTCTCGCGACGCGCCTGCGCCGTGTCGGTGGTGGCCAGGCCGTCGATGGTGATGTCCACGCCGTTGATGTTGAGCGTGGCGGCACCGCCCAGCGTGGTGGCCGTAGTCGTGGACGTGAGCGACACGCCGTTGGCCACTGCGGTCACGCCGGTCTGTTCCGAAGCGGCGTTGATGGCGGCGGCGACGGCCAGCGCGCTGGCCGACTTCGATGACGAGGCCGCAACGGTCGACGAGAACAGGTCGTCGGCCGAGGCCGCAGCCCGGATGGCGATGCCGTTGATCGACAGGTCGCCGTTGTTGAGGCTGCGGACGGCAGCGGCGTTGGCGGCCACGGCGCGGGCATCGGTGCTCACCGTGGAGACGCCGCGCTCGAAGGTGCCGGCGGCCAGGCCAGCGCGGCTGATGCGCGCCGTGCTGCTGTTGGCGGACCCGATCTCGATCGGCTGGCCGTTGACGCTTTCGAGGCTGAAGCTGCCCGACTGGGCGCCGACCTTGAGGCCGGTGGACGCGGCGGTGAGCGTGTCCAGCGCCACTTCGATGTTGCGACCGTCATCCGCTTCCAGCCGGATACCGCCATTGGTGTCACCGGTGTCCACCGCGCGCACCCCGGTCTGGCCGGAGATGGCGTTGATGGCATCGCGCACCAGGCGGCGGCTTTCGGCGGCATCGGTGGTGGTGCTGACCGAAGCCGTGGTGACGCCATTGATGGTGACGGTGCCGGTCAGCGCCGCTGCCGTCATCGCCGAGCCGGTCATCACCGTCTGGCCCACCACGGCGCGCACGCCGGTCTGTTCGGTGGCACGGTTGATGGCAGCGGCCTTGGCCACGGCCGAAGCCGCCTTGTTGGCCGACGACAGATTGTCGTCGGAGGCCAGCGAAGAGCCGATGGTGACACCATTGATGACGAGGTCACCGGCCTGCAGCGCCTGGTTGGTGCCGAGGTTGGCCGCCGTGGCTTCGAAGGCGCCGGTGGCGGTGAGCGCCGGGCTGGAGCCCAGGCCCAGGTCACGAGCCCGGGTGGAGCCGAGGCTGAAGGTGACGGTTTCGCCGGCGCGGCTGCCGGTCTGCAGGCGCACGCCGCGGGCCGAGCCATCGAGCAGCGACAGGCCGTTGAAGTTGGTGCGCAGACCGATGTTGTCGATCTCGCCGACCAGCTGGCGGACTTCCGCCTGCAGGGCCTGGCGATCGGTTCCGGTCAGCGTGCCGTTGGCCGACTGCACGGCCAGTTCGCGCATGCGCTGCAGCATGTTGGTGACTTCGCCCATGGCGCTTTCCGCCGTCTGGGCCATGCTGATGCCGTCACCGGCGTTGCGCATTGCAACGGCAAGCCCGCGCACATCGGCGGTCATCTTCTGGGCAATGGCGAGGCCGGCGGCGTCGTCCTTGGCGCTGTTGATGCGCAGGCCGGTCGAAAGCCGCTGCATGGCCAGACCCATCATCGAGTTGGCAGTGCGCTGCGCGTTCTGGGCGGTCAGCGCGTTGATGTTGGTGTTGATCACGGTCACTTGAGGATCTCCCGCTTCCAGCCGCCGCTGGCATGCGGGGCTCGGGGCAAGAAACGGCACGGGGTGAGAATCGCTTAAACCTGTGCCACCAAGGGCCCGCCGTGCTGCCCGCCATCCTCTATCGCGATCCCGATATCGCCATCCTCGACAAGCCGTCTGGCCTTGCCGTCCACCCGGGGCCGAAGACGCCGCACAGCCTGGAAGACCTGCTGCCGGCGCTGGCCAAGTCGCAAGCTGCCCGGCATTTCACGCCGGTGGCCGCCCACCGGCTGGATCGTGACACCTCGGGCTGCATTGCCATTGCCTGTTCGCGGCGCGGGGCGCGGGCGCTCAGCGCGGCCTTTGCCGGCGGCGGCGCGGAGAAAGTCTATTGGGCGATCCTGTCGGCGCTGCCGGCGGCCAGCGAAGGCCTGATCGATGCGCCGCTGAAGAAAATCTCCAGCGCACAGGCTGGCTGGCGCATGGTGGTGGCCGCCGATGGCCAGAGGGCGCGCACCGCCTGGCGGGTGCTGGATGCGGGCGCGCGGCTGGTGGAGTTCCGGCCCGAAACCGGCCGCACCCACCAGATCCGCGTGCACGCCGCCCATATCGGCTGCCCGATCAGCGGCGATCCTGTCTATGGAGACGGTGCTGGCCAGCTGCGGCTGCACGCGCGCCGGCTGGCGATCAGCCTGCCTGACGGTCGCCGGATTCAGGCAGAGGCGCCGCTGCCGGCTGACTGGCAGGCGTTCGACCACGCCCCTGGAAACCGATGAAATCGCTGTAATTCTCGGCCAACGCCGCCAGCCGTTCGTGCACAATGGCGGGGCCGATCACCTCCACCACGCCATCGACCAGCAGGTTGAGGAGCGAGGCCAGTGCCGAGTTCATGTCCCAGAAATGGCCCAGCGCCACTTCGGCGGTGAGGATATGGGGCGTCAGGTCCCGCGCCCAGGGGCAATAGGGATCGGTGATCACCACCAGCGGCCGGCCGGCGGCAGCGACCTTCTGGGCGAGCAGGCGGAACTGGCGGGAATAGCGGCGCACGTCGATGGCGACGAACAGATCGTCTGGCCCGGCGTCGAACAGGTCGTCCATGATGCCGGCCGACACATCCATGCTCGTCACGTGCGGGCGCACATAGGACAGGTGGCGCGCAAAGCCGGCGGCCAGCCCGGCCTCGGTCTGGAAGCCGGCGACATGGATGCACGGCGCACCGGCCAGCAGCGCCACCACGGCGGCCCATTCCGGCGTCTGCGCCTGCGCATAGACGCCGGCGATGGCGGCCGTTTCTGCCTTCAGCCGGGCATCGGCCGACGGCGCCGGGCGGGTGAGCAGCCAGGGCGCATCACGCGCCTGCCCGCGCAGATCATCCTTCAGGGCGGCAAGATTGTCATAACCCAGGCTCTTCACCAGCCGCGCCACGGTCATTGCCGAGACGCCGACCCGCTGGCCGATGGAGGCGGCGGTCTCGAACGGCAGCTGATCGAGATTGTCGGCCAGCCAGCCGGCGATCATCCGTTCCGAAACGGTCAGCCGGTCATAGCGGTCGGCAAGCCGTTGGGCGACACGTGAGGTCATGAGTGTTGGATAACATGGCCGAACCGAGGTGCAAGCACCCACAGCGGGGCGGCCTCAGAAATCCACCTTCTTCCATTCCTCGCGCACGAACAGCGGCGCCTGGTCGGCGTAGTGCGGGGACTGGCGGCGGATGGTGGCAGCGCCGAACTGGTGAATGGATTGCGAGCGCACCGGTGCATCCCTTGGCCATTCCACCAGCATGATGAAGCCATCGCCATTGTCGGCCACGCGGCGGCCGTCATCGCCCTTGTGGGCATAGATGGCGCGTAGCGTGTCGGGCCCACCGTAGACCGGCAGATCCTTCGGCCCGTGGCGCAGCCGCTGATAGTCGCCCAGCGGCACGTCGAGCCGGCCGAATGTCGCCATCAGATCGTCCACCACCTCGCGCAGCTTGGGTTCGGCAGGCGGCAGCGGATCGCCGCGATAGACCTGGCGGCCCACGCTGGCCATCACCGCCACGGCCAGGCTGTCGGCGGGGCCGCGGCCGTCGGCCGTCCAGTCCCAGCGCTTGAGCAGGGCCTGGGCTTCGGCAAGATCGGGCTTGCCGCGCGTGTCGAGCGCCAGCACGCGGGCCATCCAGCGGCCAGCCGGCGAGGCGCGGCTGTAGGCCTTGTCGAACTTGATGCGCAGCAGGGCCGCGCGGCCGATGGGGCCGTTGATGGCGCCAAACAGCTCGGCAAAGCGGTGCATGCGGTTGGTGGTGTGGGTTTCGACGCCCAGCTCCGGCGCAAACGCCTCGGCCTTCAGATTCTCGCCCGCCGCCGTCGCCACGTCCGGCCGGTTGTTGGCATTGCCCACCCAGCCGGCGGCCGGGTCCACCACGCGCAAGCCTTCGTTCCACGGTCGGTAGCTGGTCCACAGCGTCGCCGAGGTGTCGCCGGGCAGCACGCCCTTCCAGTCGAAACCGGGCCGGCGGTCGGGGAATTTCGCGTTGTAGACCATGGCGATATGGCCATCGCGATCGGCATAGACGAAGTTGGTCGCCGGCACCGCCTGCATTGCCATGATGGCCTGCCATTCGGCAAAGTCGCGTGCCTTGTTGAGCCGATAATATTGCTCGATCTGCGCCACCTCGCCGATGCCGGCATGGCGGATGGCAAAACCGCCCAGATCATTGAGGATCACGGCGCCGTGGCGGCTGCGATGGATGGTGCGCGGCACCGGCAGCACCAGTGGTCCAAACTTCACACGCAGCCACACGCGCTGGGACTCCAGCGGCAGCCACCTGCCATCAAGGCGATACTGGCTGCGGTCTTCGTTCAGGGTCAGACGATAGACATCGACCAGATCTGGCCGGTTCACGGTGTTGGCCCAGCCGAGCGTGCGGTTGTGGCCGAGCAGCGGGAAGGGCGCGCCCGGGAAGGTGGCGCCGGCAAAATCCCAGCCTTGCTGCGAATGCACCACCAGTTCCCACCACGTGACGCCGCCTTCCCACGGCTGGTGGCTGTTGATGATGAGCCGCGTGGTGGCATCGTCCGAACGCGCAGCACTCACCGCGAAGGCGTTGCTGCCGCGCTCGTCAACCGGGCCGCTGTCGCGCGGCGGCAGCTTGCCGTCCACCAGAGCCCCGAGCGCACGTTCATAGCCGAAGAAGAAGGGCGAGCGCAGCACGAAGCCGGCAACGATGTCGCGCCCGGTGACCGGGAACAGCCCCTGCAGCCGCTGTTCGTGGCGGTGGCTGTCGGCATAGTCGTTCAGCCCCTGGGCATAGGCCTCGACGAGGGCGCGGGTCGCCGGTGACAGGCTGGCATAGCCCGCATCTGCGACGGCTCGGGCATCGAGCAGGTGGCCGGCAAAATCGAGCTGCGCCCCCTCCTCGCCCAGGATGGCGCCGGCCCGGCCGCGCACCGCGGCGAGCACCTCTTCAAGGTTGCGAAAATCATCCTCGGCATGGGCAACGGCGATGCCATAGGCGACATCGGCATCGGTGCGCCCGTGGATGTGTGGCACGCCCCAACGATCCCGCTCGATCCTGACATTGCGTGGGCGAACCGGATCGGCAGCCGGCGGAGATGCGATGATGGCGTCCCAGCTGGCGAGGCCCACCACCATAGCCGCGATGGTGATGCAGCTCCAGAACAGCGCGCCGAACCAGCGGGGCACTCAGCGCGGCTCCCCGGCCGGAACAAGGATGACGAGCGTGATCATGGTTGCGTGTCTGCGATAGGGCGACACGATCGGCCGGGCAAGAGATCAGGCCACCGCCGGCAGGCTGGTGGGCGCCGGCAGGTGCGGCACCGGCTGGCCGTCACCGCTCACCAGCGCGGCGAGGAACTGGTCCACCGCCCGGTCCCAGGCAAAGCGCCGGCCATAGGCCACGCAGTCGGCGCGGCGAGCGGCGAGCGC
>NZ_WMHO01000159.1 GCF_010994245.1 Sandarakinorhabdus rubra | reverse complement strand
CCGCCACACGCCGTGCTGCTGCGCCTCGGTCAGCGGCACGCCGGCGGCGCGGGCCCAGCGCCGCACCGCCCGGTCGCGCGCGAAGCTCCACAAATTGCCGGTCTCCTGGTGGGCGTGGATGGCACTGATGCCATGGGCGGCGTGGAGATCGTGCAGCACGTCCACGGCCTCGCCCACCCGCACCACCAGCCGCGCGCCGCGTGCACTGAGGCTGCGATCAAGATCGGCCAGCGCCTCAAACAGCATCGCATGGTGGCGGCCGCTCGCGTCCGGCTGCTGCCACAGCCCAGGCTCGAGGATGTAGAGCGGCAGCACCGGCTGGCCGCTGGCACAGGCTGCGGCCAGTGGGGCGTGATCATGCACGCGCAGATCGCGCTTGAACCAGACGATGTCCATGGCGGTTTCGTAGCTGTTTTGTTCTCACCGCGCGCGGCGCGCCGTGTCGCAGGCTGGCGCGTCAGGGCTTCTGGACGGTCACCTTCAGGAAGGTGGCCGGGATCAAGGTGCTGGCCGCGTCACCCTGGTTCTGCGCCGCGAACAGCGCCGACAGTTCGGCGTGCAGCGCCTCGGCCCGGCCATCGGCTTCGGCCGCGGCATAGGCGTTCATCGTCGGCCCGTAATAGTGGCGGAAGATGTCGAGCAGTTCTGCGGGCGGCCCGGGATGGCGGAACACATAGGTGGTGGGCGCGCATTCGATCCGGTCGGCTGCGATGCCGGCCGCGCCGCAACGTTCATGGACATTGGCCGGCACACCCCATGTCACCGGGCTGATGAAGCCTTCCGGTGGCGGCGGCGCGTAGGCCGCGCTGATCTTCAGGATCTGGGCGACCAAGGTGGGATCACCGGGGATCCAGTTGCCCATCACGATGCGCCCGCCCGGCCGTGTCACTCGCACCATCTCGCGCGCCACGTCATGCGGGCGCGGCGCGAACATGGCGCCAAAGATGCTGACCACCAGGTCGAAGCTGGCATCCGCCAGCCCCTCGAGGTTGGAGGCGTCGCCCTGCTCGAAGCGCAGATTTCCCAGCCCCGCCGCGGCAGCGCGGGCGTTGCCGGCGGCCACGAGGTTCTCGGCAATGTCCACCCCCAGCACGTGCGCGCCCAGTTCGGCGGCCGGCAGCGCCGTGGTGCCATCGCCGCAGCCGAGATCGAGCACGTGCACGCCGGGGCCGATCCCAAGGCTGTCCACCAATTCGCGGCCGCTGTCGCGCATGGTGGCTGCGATTCGGGTGAAATCACCCTTTTCCCACAGGGCCTTGTTCGGATTCATGTGATGTCCTCCTCAGGCACGTCCGGATCCTATCAGCATCGGCGGCAAATCCGGCATCCAATCAGTGACGGCCAGTGGTGGCAGCCAACGCTTTGTGCAAATGATGGCGTGGCACCCACCCGCAGGAGTTTCCATGCGCCTAACCCTTGCTGTTCTTGGCCTGCTGGCCGCACTCGCCCTGCCGGCTGCGGTGGCACAGGCGGCGCCGGGGGATCGCACCGAGGCGCTGCTCGCCGAACTGGCCGACGCGCCCGGCCCGCCCGGTTTTGAAGAGCCGGTGCGCGCCATCATGGTGCGCGAACTGGCGCCGCTCGCCCAGAAGATCAGCTATGACGGGCTGGGCAGTGTGATCGCCCAGCACGGCAGCAGCGGCCCGCGCATCATGCTCGATGCCCACATGGACGAGGTGGGCGGCATGGTCCGCCGCGTCACGCCCACCGGCTTCCTGTCGATGCAGCTGCTCGGCGGCTGGCTGGACCAGGCGCTGCTCGGTCAGCGCTGGATGATCATTGGCAGCAAGGGCCCGGTGCGCGCCGTCACCACCATCCGCGACGTGCACGTGACCCCGCAGGAGGAGCGCGGCCGCGTCACCCCGCGCAATGCCATCTATCTGGATGTCGGCGCCCGCACCGCGGCCGAAGTGGCGGCGCTGGGCATCAGCCCAGGCGATCCGGTGGTGCCCGACGCGCCCTTTGCGGCGCTGCCCGGCGGCCGGCTGCTGGGCAAGGCCTGGGATGACCGCGTGGGCCTTGCCGTGGTGATCGAGTCGCTGCGCCGGCTGGCGAAGGAGGGCCACCCCAACCAGCTGTTCGTGGCGGCGACCACACAGGAGGAAACCGGCCTGCGCGGCGCCCACACCGCGGCCGAGATCATCAAGGCCGATATCGGCATCGCCATCGAAGGCGGCGTGGCCGGCGATCAGCCGGGCCTCAACCCGGAAGAGACCCAGGCGGTGCTGGGCGGAGGGCCGGGCATTTTCCTCTATGACAGTTCCGCCCAGCCCAACCGCAAGCTGGCCGATCTGGTGAAGGCAACCGCGCGCGACAGCAAAGTGCCGCTGCAGCTTGATCTGGTGCAGGGCTATGGCGATGATTCGGCCGAAATCCAGAAATCCAACGGCGGTGTGCCCACCGTGAACCTGGTGGTCCCGGCCCGCTACACCCACGCCCACAACGGCATCATCGATCGCGGCGATTTCGACCACATGGTGACGCTGGTGGTGGCGCTGATCAAGCGACTGGATGCCGGGACGGTGGCGCGACTGCGCGATTTTGCGCCGCCGGCCACCCGTCCCTGACGCATTCTGTTCCGCGGGTCAGTCGGCGACAAGCTGGCCGATGCTGGTCGCGACCAGGGTTGAGGTGGCCGGCATCGGCAGGCCGTTGGCCATGAAGTCGGCCATCAGCCGGGTCTTCTCGGCGGCCATGCGCTCGCCCAGCTTGGCCAGGTCGAGGCCACCCTTGCGGGCCTGGGCAAACATGCCGTCGCCGGCGCGTTCCTCCTCGCCGACATGGTGGGCAATCTCTTCCTTCAGCACCATCATCTTGGCATCGCTGAAGCGGTCGCTGCGGCCGCCCATGGCGATTTCGGCGATCAGCAGTTTGGCCGCATCATGCTCGACCAGCGCTTCGTTGCGCAGCTCGGCATCCACCACGCCCTTGCAGGCCGGATAGAAAATGTCTTCCTCGATGCGGGCGTGCACCGAAAGTTCGGTGCAGATCTGCACCGCCAGCGCCTCCTTGTCGGCGGCGCTGGTGGCCGCTTCAAAACGGGCGAACAGATCCTCCACGGTGCGGTGATCGGCCTTGAGCAGGGCAATGGCGTCCAGGGCTTTGGTAGCAGTCATATTGAATTCCAATGGCTTCGAAAACTATGTCCCGATCAGCGAAAGACGAAGAAATACAGCAGCAGGATGATCGGAATGGGGACACCGAACAGCAGCAGCAGAAGTGATTTTCCCATCGTCTGGCCTTTTCGGGTTGGCGAACCGCAGCTTTCCGCCGTTTCCCCACCGTGCGTCAGGCCCGGAATCTACCCTGTGGCGCCGTCGCGGCGAGGCGGCGGCTTGGCAGCGCGCCTGCCGCTTGGCATGGAGGCCGCGAGGCGAAGGAGGCAGGCGATGGCGCTCAAACTGTACGGCATTCCCAACTGCGACACGGTGAAGAAGGCGCGCGCCTTTCTGGCCGCTGCGGGGGTGGCGCACGAATTCCACGACTACAAGAAGGCCGGCGTGCCGACCGATGCGCTGGCGCGCTGGGTGGACCGTTGGGGCTGGGAGGCGGTGCTGAACCGCGCCGGGACCACGTTCAAGGCGCTGCCGGAGGCCGACAAGGCCGGGCTGGATGCCCAGAAGGCCATGGCATTGATGCTGGCCAATCCATCTATGATCAAGCGGCCGATCGTGGAGGGGGAGGGTGTTGCCCTGATCGGCTTCAAGCCGGACGCATGGGCAGGAGCGTTCTGAGATGGCGCGCTGGCTGGTGAAATCCGAACCGTTCAAATACAGCTGGGAGCAGCTGAACCGGGACGGCCAGACCGCGTGGGACGGCGTGCGCAACAACCAGGCCGCGATCTATCTGCGCACGATGAAAATCGGCGACGAGCTGTTCTTCTACCATTCGAACGAGGGCCTCTCGATCGTCGGTATCGCCGAGGTGGTGGGGGAGCATTTCATCGATCCCAGCGACCCCAAGGGCCGCTTCCCGGCCGTGCTGGTCGGCCCCAAGTCTCCGCTGCCGCGCCCGGTCACGCTGGCCGAGATGAAGGCCGAGCCGCGGCTCGCCGGCATGGCGATGTTCCGCCAGTTCCGCCTGTCGGTTGTTCCCATCACCGACGCGGAGTGGGACGTGGTGATGGAGATGGCCGGCCGGTGAGCCTGGGGCGCTGATCAGGCCTGTCGTTCGGCCAGCGTCGCCAGATTGGCTTCATGCCCGTCGCGGCTGAGGCGATAGCGGGACACCGCGAAGATCATCAAGCCCCACACCAGCCAGATGGCCGGCACATAGGTGGCGCCCAGCTGCCACAGGCTGTCTTCGCCCACCTTGTCAGGGCTGGCGCCCTTGGGAAAGGCGGCGAGGGTGAGCACCAGGCTGGCGGCCATCACGCCCAGGCCCTGCACGGCCTTGCGGATGAAGGTGTTGGCGGCAAAGAAGATGCCCTCGTTGCGGCGGCCGGTGCGCACCTCGGCCTGTTCGACGAGATCGGCCAGCATCGAGGCGGTGAGCGCCTGGAAACAGATGATCAGGCCGACATCGATCAGGGTGACGAAGAACACGATCCAGAAGATCGCCGGATCGCCGTTGGGCGGCAGCAGGCCGAACAGCCGCAGGACGATCGGCAAGGGCAGGGCAAGACCGGCCAGCAGGCCGATCACCACCGCACCGCGCTTTTTGCCGAATGTGCGGGTGACGACCGGCGACATGGCCCCGCCGATCGCCGCCGACAGGAACACGCTCATCGTGATCAGGCCGATCTGCTCGGAACTGAAACCCCAGAAATAGGCGGAGAAATAGAAGCTGAGCGAAGCCGAGATGCCGGTGGCGATGGCGCCGAAGATCGCCGCCATGAACAGCGCCGTGAAATCGCGATTGGCGATGGTTTCGAAAATCTCTCTGAAGATGGCCTTCAGGCCCAGCGCGCGCTTGGCGGGCGGCAACCGCATATGCTTGATCTGGCTGTGGGTGCCCAGCGCCGAGACCATGATGGCGACGAAGATCAACGCCGAGGCGATCATGCCATAAAGTGCATAGGCATCGCGGTTGAACTGGCCATTGGGAATGGCCGGTGTGGCAAAGGCCGGGAAGATCAGCGCGAAGTTGGCCACGGTCATGATGCTGCCGATGGTCCAGGCAAAGAACAGCCGCCAGCCGAACAGCGCGCTGCGTTCATCATAGCTGCGCGCCAGCTCCGGTGCCAACGACGTGCTGGGCGTTTCATAGAAGGTGATGGAGGTGCGGATCAGCACCGCCATGCTCAGTAGATACCAGAACAGGGCAGATTGCGACCAGCCGACCGGCGGGTTCCAGATCAGGAAATAGGTCGCCGCCGTCGGGATCGCCGAAGCGTAGAGGAACGGATGCCGCCGCCCCCAGCGCGAGCGGAGATTGTCGGACCAATAGCCGACGACCGGATCGCTGATGGCATCAAGGATCAACGCGATGGTGATGGCCAGGCCGACCAGCCGGGCATCGACGCCGATGACCTGGCTGTAGAAGATCAGCAGGAAATAGCTGAAGCCGCCATCCTTCACACCATAGGCACCCGCGCCAAAGCCGAAGGCGATGCGCGTGCCCAGCGAGGGGGAGTGTTGCACGGGCACTGCCGGCGCGGGCGTGGAGGCGGGCGGTTCGGCGTTGGTGGCCATGCAGTCTCCCCAGGCGTCCGCCGTCTGTGGGCGGTGATTGCGGCGAGTATCAGCGGGGTTGGCCGGGCTGTAAAGCCGTGCCGGGTCGGGCGTTACGCCGCTGCCAGCCAGTCCATCAGCCAGCGCGCCGCCGGTCCGGGCGTGTGGTCCGGTCGGTGCAGCAGCTCGATGGGATAGGTGGTTCCCGGCCAGTCGGGCAGGGCCAGGCGCACCAGGGTGCCGGCGGCCAGATCATCGGCCACCATCGGCACCGGCATGTTGCCCCAGCCTGCGCCGGCCTTCAGGAGCGCGTGCTTGGCGCTCATGTCCCCCAGCCGCCAGGAGCGCGGGGACAGCACGCCGAAATCCTTGCCTTCCGTCAGCCGCGACCGATCGGTGAGCACCAGTTGCAGATGGCGTTGCGCCTCGCCGGGCGGCACGTCCTTGCGGGCAAGCTTGTGACCGGGCGCTGCCACCGGCACCAGCGGCACGCCGGCCAGGCTGCGGCGCACCAGCCGTTCGTTGACGCCGTCGAGCGCGCCGCCGATGGCCAGCGTGGCCG
>NZ_WMHO01000158.1 GCF_010994245.1 Sandarakinorhabdus rubra | reverse complement strand
CCGCCGCAGCGCAGCGTGTTCGAGGAACGGCGGCACCCCTGGGTCGCCGTGCCCGAAGGTGCCGTGCGGCTGCCGCGCGGGCGGGACGGTTAGGCAGGCGGCCGCGTTGCCACGAAGGCCGGCGTTGCCAGCAGCCGGTCGGCCAGTGCCGCCAGTTCCGCGTTGTGCTCCCGCCAGTCGAGATCGGGGAAGCGGAAGCTCAGATAATCACAGGCGACGGTGATGCAGATGTCGCCAAAACCGCTGCCGCCCGTGCGCGTGTTCATCACCGCCAGGGCGCGTTCGATGGCGCGATACTGCCGGTCCACCCACGGCCCGCTGGTGATGCCCTGCGCCATGTTGAACCGCAGGATGATGGCGGCATCGAGCACGCCATCGGCCAGCGCCTCGGTGGTGCGCGCCTGCCAGTGGCCATGGCCACTCTCCGGCATCAACCGCTGCCCCGGCACGCTGGCCAGCAGGAAGGCGGCGATCACCGGCGAATCGATGATGGCGCTGCCGTCCTCAAGCACCAACGCCGGCACCTTGCCGAGCGGGTTGGCGGCCAGCAGCGCCGCCGGATCGGCCATTGGCGCCGTATCCTCCATCGGCAGCGCGAGGCCCAGTTCCTGGGCGAGCACCCGCAATTTGCGGGCATAGGGCGAGGTGGGGGAGGCCAGCAGCTTCATGGCAGCACCGCCGTCGCAGCGGTTAACCGGTCAGCATAGTCAGTGAGCGCCTTCGCGGCGATGCCGGTCTCGCGCACCGCATCGTCAAACCGCCGCTCCTCGATCGCTTCGCGCACGCCGGGCAGGGTCTTGGCGCCATAGCCGGTGAAGCGGCCGGGGGCATAGAGGATGTTCCGGAACCACGGCCGGAACGGCAGGCCGGCGGGGCTCAGCAGCGCCTGGTCGATGCCCTTCAGCCTGGCGTTGAGCGCCGCCTGCTGCGCGGCCGTCAGCGTGGCGCCCTTCGCGGCCATCTTCTCGTCGAACGCCCTGGCGGCCGCCTCCAGCCGGGTGATCGCGGCATCGAGCGCCGCCAGATCGATCGCGGGGGTCGCCGGCTTGGCCACCGGCGGCCCGAGCGGATCGCGCGGATCGGACCCCAGGCGATAGAGATCGGCGGACAGGGCAGCGCGCGTCGTGTCTTCCTTGCGGCGGTTCTCGACCAGCGTCCTGATCTCGCCCAGATACTGGCGCGCCGCCGTGGCCAGCGGGGTGAAGCGCACCGGCGGCACATCGGCATCGGCCAGCCCGATCACCATGCGGCCAATCACCTTCGAAAGCGCCACCCCATAGGCCAGGCCCGGATCATCCCAGCGGGTGAAATGGTCATAGCTGTCATAGATCGAGTGGTAGGAGCCGGCGCTCTCGCCCTCGCCGCCGAAGCCGACATTGAGGCTGGGGATGCCGGCGTGGTGGATGAAGGCGGTATAGTCGCTGCCCGAGCCCAGCGGCCCCAGCGGCTGGTCGGCGCCCTTCTCGGCTGCAGCCAGGGCCTCGGCATCAGCGCGCTGGCCATCAAAGGCGCGGGCGCGCAGCTTCGCCCGCCCGCGCGCCGCCACGCTGGCGCCCGTTGCCGGGTCCTGCACGGCATCGGCGATGCGCGCCACGAACGGCTGGAACTGCTGGCTGCCATCCACCTCCAGCGTGCCACGGCCATTGCTGTCGCTGTTGATGTAGATGATCGCCTTGGCCTTCAGCTCGGCGAGATTGTCTTCCACCCACTCGGTCGAGCCCAGCAGGCCCGGCTCCTCGGCGTCCCAGCTGGCATAGACGATGCTGCGCTTCGGGCGCCAACCGGACTTCCACAGCGCGCCCAGCGCCTTGGCTTCGGAGAGCAGCGCCACCTCGCCCGACAGCGGATCGGACGCGCCGAACACCCAGCCGTCATAATGGTTGCCGCGCACCACCCATTCGTCGCGCTTGGTGCTGCCCGGCAGCGTGGCGATGACGTTGGAGATGGTTTTCAGCGACCATTCGGACTGGACCTTCAGATGCACCTGCACATCATCGCTGCCACCAAAGCGATAGTGGAACGGCAGGCCCCCGCGCCAGTCGGCCGGCACCGTCGCGCCCTTCAGGCGGGAGAGGATCTCCGTCGCATCGGCATAGGAAATCGGCAAGGTGGGGATCTTCAGCACGGTCGGTGCCGTCTCGCGGGTCAGTCGCTGGGCGTCCTTGGTGGCGCCGATGCCGGGCGTGAGCGGATCGCCGGGATAGGTCGGCATGTCCATCACGCTGCCGCGCTGCACGCCCGCCGGGGGCCGGCCGCCGCCATTCGGATAGGTGTCGGCGCTGCCATAGCCATCCTGCTGCGGATCGGAATAGATGAGGCAGCCGATGGCGCCCTGTTCCTGCGCCAGTTTCGGCTTCAGCCCGCGCCAGCCGCCGCCATAGCGGGCGATGACGATCTTGCCCTTCACGCTGATGCCGCGCCGGGCCAGTGCCTCGTAATCGCCCGGCAGGCCATAGTTCACATAGACGACGCTGCCCGTCACATCGCCATCGCCCTGGTAGGCGACATAGGGGGGCAGCGCGCCGGCCAGCGCGTTCGAGGTGGCGTCCTGGGGGATGCCCGGTTCCTGCCCGCCCAGCGCTTTCCTGACCGGGCCGACCAGTTCCAGCGCGGTCGAGACCGGGGTGGGATAGAGCACCTGGTAGTCGGCGCGTTTCACCTGCCAGCCCCATTCGCGGAACAATTTCTCGATCAGCGCGGCATTGGCCTGGTTGTGCGGGCTGGCGACATGGTTGGGCCCGGCGCTCATCGTTTTGAGCCAGGCCATCTGCTCGGCACTGCTGATCTGGCTGTCGAAGGCCGCCTCGCGGCTGGCAGCACTCATGGTTTGGGCCGAGGCGGTGATGGCCGTCCCGGCCAGCAGCACGGCGGCAAGCAGCTTCATCGTCATCCTGTTCCCCTTTGCGGTGTAACACATGGTCTAGCCGCTTCAGTGAGCCGGTGACGAGGGGGAAAAACGGCGCTAGACCTTGGCACCATGTCCGGGCCGCTCTCCAACCTCCTTGTCATCGATCTGTCGCGCGTGCTCGCCGGCCCCTATGCCACCATGGTGCTCGCCGATCTCGGCGCCCAGGTGATCAAGGTGGAACGGCCCGATGGTGGCGACGATTCGCGCCGCTTTGGCCCGTTCATCAACGGCCACAGCGCCTATTTCGCCAGCATCAACCGCGGCAAGCGCTCGATCGCGCTCGATCTGAAGCTGCCCGGTGACCGCCGCATCTTCGATGCGCTGCTGGAGCGCGCCGACGTCCTGGTGGACAATTATCGCCCCGGCGTGATGGACCGGCTGGGCTATGGCCCGGCGGTGCTGAAACAGCGCTTCCCGCACCTGGTGCACGCCGCCGCCAGCGGTTTCGGCCACAGCGGGCCCTACAGCCACCGCGCCGCCTATGACATGGTGGTGCAGGGCATGGGCGGCATCATGTCGATCACCGGCACGCCGGATGGCCCGCCGGTCAGGGTCGGCACCAGCATCGGCGACATCACCGCAGGGCTGTTCACGGTGATCGGCATCCTGTCGGCGCTGCATGATCGCATTGCCACCGGGCACGGCCAGTTTGTCGATGTCGCCATGTTGGATGGCCAGGTGGCGATCCTGGAAAACGCCATCACCCGCTATGCCGCCTCCGGCCAGTCGCCCGGCCCGCTGGGCACGCGCCACCCGTCCATTGCGCCGTTCGCCAGCTTCAAGTGCGCCGATGCCGCCATCGTGATCGCCGCCGGCAACGACGATCTGTTCGCCGCGCTGGCCGAGGCCATCGCACTGCCCCCCGATCCGCGCTTTGCCACCAACGAGGAGCGCAGCCGCAACGTCGACGTGCTAACCGAGGCCATGGAGGCAAGGCTCGCCACCAGGCCAGCAGCCGAATGGCTGGCCATCCTCGATGCCGCGGGCGTGCCGGCCGGGCCGATCAACGACATCGCCGCCATGGCCAGCGACCCGCAGGTCAAGGCCCGCAACATGATCATCGAGACGCACCTGCCCGACGGCACGCCGGTGATCGCGGCCGGCAACCCGGTCAAGCTGTCGGCCCACCCCGATCCCAGGGTGCGCGCGCCGGCCCCGGCGCTGGATGGCGACCGCGATGCGATTCTGAAGGCGCTGGGCCTGGCGCCATTGCTGTCCCCACTTGCCGATGATGATGACGCTGGCGATGAAAGCGGCGACGGAAACGGCAGCGATGGCGACTGACGATCTGGCGCTGGCCCAGCGCCTTGCCGATGCCGCCGGCGCGGCCATCCGCCCGTGGTTCCGCCGGCCGTTCCTGGTGGAGACCAAGGCGGATTTCTCGCCGGTCACTGCCGCCGACCGCGAAGCGGAAGCCGTGATCCGCCGCCTGCTCGATGAATATCGCCCGCATGACGGCGTGATCGGCGAGGAATATGGCGACGACCGGCCCGACGCGGCGCGCGTGTGGGTGCTCGATCCCATCGACGGCACCCGCGCCTTCGTGGCCGGCCGACCGCTGTTCGGCACGCTGATCGCGCTGCTGGAAGACGGCAAGCCGGTGCTGGGCATCATCGACCAGTGCATCATCGGGGACCGTTGGCTGGCCGGGCCAGGCCAGCCGACGCTGTTCAACGGCCAGCGCTGCCATGTGCGGCGCTGCCCACAGCTGGCCGAGGCACGCATCGGCACCACCAGCCCGCACGCGTTTCCCGAAGCAGATTTCGCCGCTTTCGAACGGGCGCGCGGCGCGGTGGGCGACACGCTCTATGGCGGAGATTGCCACAATTATGGCCTGGTGGCGGCCGGGCACCTTGATGCCGTGGTCGAAGCCGGGCTGAAGCTGCACGACTGGGCGGCGCTGGTGCCGATCGTCACCGGCGCCGGCGGGGTGATGAGCGACTGGCAGGGTCAGCCGCTCGATATGGCCCGCAGCGATGGCCGGGTGATCGCCGCGGGCGATGCCGCTGTGGCTGCCGCCATCGCTGCGGCGCTTGCCGACTAGTCCGGCTGCGGCCAGTCGCCATCCGCAGCCCATCCGTTGGCCAGGTCCATCATCTGCCGGATGATCGGCAGCAGCAGGGCCGCGCGTTCGGTCAGCTCATAGCCGTCCGGCTGCAGCGCAATCAGATCATGGGCACGCAGCAGCTTCACCCGGTCGTTCAGCACCGCCGGCGAGATCGTCTCGCACGCGGCCTGCAGCGCGCGAAAGCTGAGCGCGCCGGCCCGCAATTCCCACAGGATGCGCAGCACCCAGCGCTGCCCCAGCACATCGAGCAGCCGCATGATCGGCCGCCCGCTGCGTGATCCCCGCACTGCTGACACCACCACCTCCAGCTTGACGCTATGTTTTTCATAGCGCATGGTCGCTATGGATATCATAGCAAGTGAGGCCGCCATGTCCAACCATCTCCACCCACTCGAGCCGCCGTTTCCGGCCGAGATCGCCACCCTGCTGGCCGCCTATCCCAAGGCCGAGGGGCAGTTGCTGGCGCTGTTCCGCACCTTCGCCCACAGCCCGCGCTTCCTGAGGAAGGGCGTGCCCAACCTGCTCGACAAGGACAGCCCGTTGCCGTTGCGCAGCCGCGAACTGGTCATCCTGCGCGTCACCGCACTGCGGCAGTGCGATTACGAATGGGGCGTTCACGCCGCCATCTTCGCTCGCGCGGCCGGGCTGGACGCCGCGCAGCTGGCCGCCACCCGCGCCAGCCGCATCGATCCGGCGCACTGGAGCACGGCCGAAGCCGGGCTGCTCACCGCCGTCGACCAATTGTGCCACAATGGCCATATCGATGCCGAATGCCGGGCGCGTTTCGAGGCGGACTGGAGCCTGGCCCAGCAACTTGAAATCTGCGCGCTGGCCGGCGCCTATCAGACCGTCAGCTTCGTCGCCAACCTCGCCCAACTGCCGCACGAAGCCTTTTCGCTGCCGCCACCGTAAAGCCGTGTCCATTGCCGCCCGTTACCGGTGCAAAGGCGAAGGGCGGGCGATGGCAGGACGATTTGAAGAAACAATCCGGTCCAACCGTTTGCGGGTGGCCGTCGCCGCCACCATGGCGGCGCTGGGGTTGTGGGCCTTTGCCCCCTATGTCACCAGCGAGGTGGGCGGCGAGGCGCACGTGAACGCGCCGATCATCCGCATGGCCTCGCCCATTGCCGGCATCGTCTCGGCCGATCTGCCGCCGCCCGGCACCGCGATTCCCACCAGCCGCCGCGCCCGGCTGGTGGAGGCGCGCGATGCCGACTCTGGCCCGCTGGCGGCGCTCAGGGGGCAGCAGG
>NZ_WMHO01000157.1 GCF_010994245.1 Sandarakinorhabdus rubra | reverse complement strand
TGCGCACCGGTCGCAGCATGGCCAGCCCCACCGCCAGCATGGCCAGCGCAAAGCCGCCGAGCAGCGCCTGCCCGTCCACCCGCTGCGCCAGCGCTGCGCCGGCCAGCGAGCCGGCCAGGCCAGCGCCGGCAAAGCTTATGGCGCACGGCCATTTCACCTGGCCGCCGCGCGCCTGCACGGCGAGATTGGCCCCGGCGTTGACCGCCACGGCGGCCGCACCGGTGCCAATCGCCACGTGCGGATCATCGATGCCCACGACATAGAGCAGCAGCGGTGTCGCCAGCACCGAGCCACCGCCGCCGAACAGGCCGAGCAGCAGGGCGATCACCGCCCCGCCCACCACGGCGGCCGGCAAGCCAAGGGACAGCGCGCCGTCCATGGGATCAGGCCGCGCCGCTGTTCCAGGGCATTCGGGCGAGCAACTGGGCCATGCCGCACCAACCGGTGGCACCCGCAAAGGTCAGCCCGGCGCCGACAAAGGCCGACAGCGCGATCCACGCCGGGGCCACCATCACGGTGAGCAGCACGCCGGTCAGCACCAGGAGGCCAGCAGCAATCTGCACCTGCCGCATGATCGGCAGGCGCTGTTCAGCCTCGCGGCCAGCCAGGCCCAGCCCGGACTTGCCCCAGGCGTCGACGCCGCCGGCCAGCAGGTGCACGCGGCCCTGCGGCCCCAGCGCGGCAAGCCGATCGGCGTTTGCGGCGGTGCGCCGGCCGGACTGGCAGGTGAACACCAGCGTCATGCCATCACCGCAGGCCAGCGGGCCGGTGTCGGGCACGCTCAGCGGGCGGGAGAGCGAGGCCGGGATGTGGCGGGCGGCAAATTCGGCCGGCTCGCGCACGTCCACGATCATGGCCCTGCCGTCGGCCACCAGGGCCGCGGCGTCAGTGGGCGAAATGGTGTTGATCATCGGGGGGCTCCAGGGGGTCGGGCGGGCAATAGATGCCGGCCAGCGTGGTGATCACCGCCCGCACGGCGGGATCGGCGATGCTGTAAAAAATGGCCTGGCCTTCGCGGCGGGTGGCCACCAGGCCCTCGGCACGCAACAGTGCCAGATGCTGGGATAGCGCCGATTGCGACAGCCGGCTGGCAATCTGGCCAGGCTGGCGTTCGCCATCCAGCAATTGGCACAGCACCAACAGCCGGCCATCATGGGCCATCGCCTTCAGCAGGCGGGAGGCGGCGGCAGCGGAGGTTTCGAAGCGGGCGAGGTCATCTGCGTTCATGCCGCCTATATATCAGTTGATTCTAATTTAGCAATGTCTAATATGAGGTCCAAGGAGACTCAGCATGACACGGCCCGACGTTGCACCCTTCTTCGACAGCGCCACCAACAGCTGGACCTATCTGGTCAGCGATCCGGCCACTGGCGACGCGGCGATCATCGATGCCGTGCTGGATTATGAGCCCAAGGGCGCGGTGGTCTCCCATGCCGGTCTCGAACGGCTGCTGGCCGCCGTGGCGCAGCGGCACCTCACGCTGAAGTGGGTGCTGGACACCCACGTCCATGCCGATCACCTGTCGGGTGGCCACTGGCTGCGCGACAAGACCGGCGCGCCGCTGGTGATCGGCGCCAACATCACCCAGGTGCAGCAGGTGTTTGCACCGCGCTTCGGGTTGGATGACTTTGCTGCCGATGGCCGCCAGTTCGACGTGCTGGTGGAGGATGGCGCCACCCTGCCGCTGGGTAATCTGGTGATCCGGGTGATGCACACGCCGGGCCACACGCCGGCCTGTGTTTCCTATCTCATCGGCGATGCCGCCTTCGTGGGGGACACGATGTTCATGCCGGATTATGGCACGGCGCGCTGTGATTTTCCGGGCGGCGATGCGGGCGTTCTGCACACCTCGATCCAGAAGATCCTGGCGCTGCCGGGGTCCACGCGGCTCTTCGTCGGCCATGATTATCTGCCGGAGGGGCGCAGCGACTATGTCTGCGAGACGACGGTGGCCGAACAGAAGGCCCGCAACATCCATGTCCATGACGGGATCAGCGCCGAGGATTTCGTGGCCATGCGCCGCCGCCGCGACGCCACGCTGTCGCCGCCCACACTGATCCTGCCCGCCCTGCAGGTGAACATCGCGGCCGGCGAACTGCCGCCACCCGATGGACAGGGGCGTCGCTTCCTGCGGCTGCCATTGAGCGTGATGTGAGGAGCGACCCACGCTGGCTCCTCGGGCAGGATTCGAACCTGCGACAACTCGATTAACAGTCGAGGGCTCTACCGCTGAGCTACCGAGGAACAGCGTGGGAGCGCCCCCTTAGCGGCGGCGGCGGCCCTTGCCAAGGGGGTTTGAAGTTCAGGCTCAGCTGGCGAACTGTTCGAGGCTGATGCGGTCGTCGAGCGCATATTCGGGATCGAACAGCAGTTCGAGCGCGATCGAGCGGTCCATCGCCACCTTCACATGGGCAACGTCGCGCACCTCCATCTGGTCGGCCACCGCTGACACCGGGCGTTTCCGCGCCTCGCGCACCTCGAACTCGATCTGGCTGGCCGCCGGCAGCAGCGCGCCGCGCCAGCGCCGGGGGCGGAACGGTGAGATGGGGGTCAATGCCAGCAGCTCGGCCTCCAGCGGCAGGATGGGGCCGTTCGCCGAAAGATTGTAGGCGGTCGAGCCGGCGGGCGTCGAAACCAGCACGCCATCACAGATCAGCTCTTCCATGCGCGTCTTGCCGTCGATGGCGATGCCGATCTTGGCGGCCTGGCGGGTTTCCCGCAGCAGCGACACCTCGTTGATCGCTGGCGAGGTGATCACCCGGCCCGAGGCGGTGGTGGCGGTCATCTGCAGCGGGTGCAGCACGAAGGTCTTGGCTGCGGCAATGCGGTCGGCCAGCTGGCCCTCGCGAAAATCGTTCATCATGAAGCCCACGGTGCCGCGGTTCATGCCGAACATCGGCTTGGGATCGGCATGGCGCATCGCCTCGTGCAGGCAGTGCAGCAGGAAGCCATCGCCGCCCAGCGCCACCACCACGTCGGCCTCTCCCACGCTCACGAAGCCATACTGCTCGCGCAGCCGGTCGCCTCCGGCGCGGGCGACATGGCTGTCAGAGACCATCAGGGCCATCTTCATTGGCTTGGCTTCCCCCCGGAAAGACTGCGGTGCCGCCAGCGTTCAGTCGCCGGAATCAACCACCTGTCAGGCTCATGTGGCGGGCCACGGCTGGCCGCGCCGCGCGCCGCTCGATCACGAAATCATGGCCCTTGGGCTTGCGCGCGATGGCGGCATCGAGCGCGGCATCGAGCGCGGCGGCATCGCTGCCAACCCGGCGCACCACTGCCTTCAGATCGGCCTGGTCATCCTGGCCCAGGCACATGAACAGCTGGCCGGTGGCGGTCAGTCGCACGCGATTGCAGCTTTCGCAGAAATTGTGGGTGAGGGGGGTGATGAAGCCCAGCTGCAGGCCGAGTTCCTCGACACGGACATAGCGCGCAGGGCCGCCAGTGCGGTGCGGCAGGTCGGTCAGGGTGAAGCGGCGGGCAAGGTCAGCGCGCACGCGCGAAAGCGGCAGATACTGGTCCATGCGGTCCTGGTCGATCTCGCCCAGCGGCATCGTCTCGATCAGGGTGAGATCATGGCCCTCGCGCGCCGCAAACTCCATCAGCGCCTCGATCTCGTCTGCATTGCCGTCGGGCCCGGCCAGAGCCACCGCGTTCAGCTTCACCTTCAGCCCGGCGGCCTTGGCGGCCGCGATGCCGTCCAGCACCTGGGGCAACCGGCCCCAGCGGGTGATGCGGGCAAAGCGGTCGGCATCCAGCGTGTCGAGGCTGATGTTCACGCGCCGCACCCCGGCAGCGAACAGCGGCTCGGCAAAGCGCGCCATCTGGCTGCCATTGCTGGTCAGCGTCAGTTCCTCCAGCGCGCCGCTGGCAAGGTGGCGGCCCAGGCTGGAGACCAGGTCCATGATCCCGCGCCGGACCAGCGGCTCGCCGCCGGTCAGCCTGATCTTGCGGGTGCCGCGCCGGATGAAGGCCGATGCCAGGCGGTCGATTTCTTCCAGGCTGAGCACCTCGGCCTTGGGCAGAAAGGTCATGTCTTCGGCCATGCAATAGACGCAGCGGAAATCGCATCTGTCGGTGACCGAGACCCGCAGATAGGTGATGGCACGGCCGAACGGATCGACCAGCGGACGTCCTTCAACCCTCGAGGTTGACCCGGCCGCAGGCATGGCGGCCTGCACGGTGGTGCGAGATGCATCGCCGGTGGGGTTCATGAGGTCTGCTGTGTGGCAGAAGCGGCACAGTTGGCAAGTGATTTTGGCACTTATGCGGCCCGACATGGGGAATATGCCGCTGGACAGGCTGACAGTGATTCGGCATCGCGTTAAACAAAGCGCAATTCGGGGCGGGCATTATCCGGTATGGGCAACAATCCGGCATGAAGGAAAAGGTGCAGGCGGAACCGGTCTTGATCGTCTCGCCGCGGTATGCAGCTGATTTGGCGACGATGGTGACGGCGGCTGGGCTGCTGCCACGCGTCGAGAGGCTGGCCGAAGCCGCGGCTGCGCGTTTCGAGGCAGAGCCGGTGCGCGTTGTCGTCGTGGATGCGCGCGGTGCGCTGGCCGCCGGCCTTGGCGTGGCGCAGGCCCTCGGTCCCGCCGTGGAGCGCCGCCATGGCGCCATGCTGGTGCTGCTGTCACGCACGGATGTGAGCGCCGCCGGCACGGCCCGCGATGCCGGCGCCACTTCGGTCCTTGTCTCGCCGTTCGGGTCCGACGCCTTTGCCAATGCGCTGCATCTTGCCGGCCGCCATGCCGCCCGGCTGGCCGCGGCGGTGGAAACCGCGGCGCCTTCCGAAGGGCCAGGCGGGGACCGGCTGACCGGCCTTGCCAGTGGCGACCGGGTGCAGGCCTGGCTGGCCGAACAGCGTGGTGCCGGCCGGCCGGTGGGCGTGGTGGTGATCGGTGTCGGCCGCTTTGCCCAGATCAACATCGCCTATGGCCGCGACACGGCCGATCGGCTGCTGGCCGCCATTGCCCAGCGGCTGGGCCCGATTGCCGATGGCCGGCTGCGGCGCGGGGAGCAGCGCCTGCTTGGCCGGCTGACCGCGGCCGAATTCGTGCTGGCGCTGGCTGGGGGCCATGCCGGTGATGCGTTGGAGCCGATGGCCCGCCAGCTGCTGCGCGGCTTCGAACGGCCGTTTGCCATCGATGGCCGGCAGATCCACGTGTCCGGCCGCGCCGGCATTGCCTGGGATGACGGTCGCAGCGAGGAAGAGGCAGAAGGCGTCGCCGCCGGCCTGATGCGCGAAGCGGTGATCGCACTCGCCGATGCGCGCGGGCGCGGACCCGGCTCGGTGGTGCGCTTTGATCAGCAGATGGACCGCGAGGCGCCCACCCGCCGCGCCGACCTTGAATCCGATCTCTATCGCGCGCTGGATCGCGGCGACATCACGCTGCTGTTCCAGCCGCAGGCCAATCTCTCCGATGGCGTTGTCACCGGGGCCGAGGCGCTGTCGCGCTGGGACCATCCGGTGCACGGCCGGCTGTCGGCCTCGATCCTGCTGGAAACGGCGGCTTCGGCCGAACTGGCGGTGGCATTGGGCCGGCATATCCGGGCGCGCGCTTTCAGCATCGCGGCGGCCTGGACTGGCCCGCTGGCCGAGCTGAGGCTCTCAGTGAACGTCACGGCGGCCGATCTCGCCGATCCCGAATTCGTGCCCATCCTGGCCCGCGACCTGGCGCAGGCCGGCCTGTCACCGCGCCGCCTGGTGGTGGAAGTCACCGAAGAGGCGATCATCAACGATCTCGACGCCGCTTCGGCCACGCTGTCGCTGCTGCGCGCTGATGGCGTGGGTGTCGCGCTGGATGATTTCGGCGCCGGCTATTCCTCGCTGGCGCGTCTTGCCCGCCTGCCGGTCGACACGCTGAAGCTTGATCGCAGCCTCGCCCAGGGCCTCTCCGGCTCGGAGCGGGAGCGGATCGTGGTGGAAGGCATGATTGCCACCGCCCGCAGGCTGGGCCTGACGGTGATTGCCGAGGGCATCGAGGATGACATCCTGCTCAGCGCGGCACGCACCGCCGGCTGCCACGGCGTGCAGGGCTATTGCATCGCGCCGCCGCTCGACAATTCGGCGCTGGCCAACTTCTGCAAGCGCCGCAAGGTCCACAGCGTCGTCGCCTGACGTCGCCCCTCAGCGCCCCTTCCCGAGTTTCGAGCGGAACACCGCCGGGCGCGCCGGCAGCGGGGTACGTGCGGTCGGTTGCGCCGCTGCTGCCGGCTTGAGCCGCGCGCCGGCCGCCAGCTTCGACAGCGACGACG
>NZ_WMHO01000156.1 GCF_010994245.1 Sandarakinorhabdus rubra | reverse complement strand
CCGGCAACAGCGAGGCCGCGCGCGCGGTGCTGGCCGGGCATCAGCTCAGCGTGGCCATCGTCGCCGACCGGCCGGTCAGCGAACGGGCGCTCTATCTCGACAGCGAATGGCTGGCCGGCTGGCTCGCCCTGCGCCGGCTCAACCAGCCGGCAGCGGCGCTCACGCATTTCCGCAATGCCCGTGCCGCTGCGCAGACGGCGATCAGCCAGTCGCGCGGCGATTACTGGTCGGGCCGGGCCGCCGAGGCTGCTGGCCAGGCCGAGGCGGCGCGCGGCTTCTATGCCGCTGCTGCCGCCCACCCCGATTATTTCTATGGCCAGCTGGCGGCCGAGAAGCTGGGCCAGCCACTGGCGTTGAAGCGGGCACCGTTGCCGCCGGTCGATTCCGCTCCGCTCGGCACGCTGGATCCGCTGCTGCGCGCCGCCACCGCGCTGGGCGCCGTAGACCGTGATCGCCAGACCATCTTCCTGCGCCACATCGCGTCGCGCGCCGACACACCGGAACGCGCCGCGACGCTGGCCTTCAAGGCCACTGCCCTCGACCGGCTCGACCTGTCGGTCAACGCCGCCAAGGCCGCTCGCGACGTGTCCGGCCTCGCGCTGTTGTCTGCCAGCTTCCCGGTGCTGCCGCTGCCGGAAACGCTGCAACCGCGCTTTGCTATCATCCACGCCATCACCCGGCAGGAAAGCCAGTTCGACCGCGGCGCCCGCTCGTCGGCCAATGCGCTGGGGATGATGCAGCTGGTGCCGGCCACCGCTGCCGAACAGGCTGCCAAGCTGGGCCTGCCACCCAGCCCGACGAGCCGGCTGACCGAAGACCCGGTGTGGAACGTGACCCTGGGCAGCGCCTACATCGAGCGGCTGCGCGCCGCCTATGGTGGCTCGGCGGTGCTGGCGGTGGCGGCCTACAACGCCGGGCCGGGCAATGTGAGGAAGTTCCTCGCCCAGCTTGGCGACCCGCGCGAAGGGGATGCTGTCGACTGGATTGAGGGCATCCCGTTTGCCGAGACCCGCAACTATGTCCAGCGCGTGCTGGAAAACGCCGTCGTCTATGAAAGCCTCTATCCCGAAAAGGCGACGACGCGGCCCGGCAACCGGCTGAGCCAGTGGCTGGGCAAGACGAATCCCGGCTAGAACAGCCGCTTGCCCAGAGCCTGTTCGGCGATCTTCACCAGTTCGGGATCTGGATCGGGCCAGCTCAGGTCCACGCCGGCCGATAGCGTTTCGCAGATGATCTCCAGGCTTCTGATGCGGGCCCATTTCTTGTCGTTGGCCGCCACCACATGCCACGGCGCGTCAGCCGGCGAGCAGCGCGCGAACATGTCGTGATAGGCCTCCAGGTAGGCCGCGCGCCGGGACCGATTGTGATAATCATCCTTCCCCGTCTTCCAGCGTTTCCAGGGGGTTTTCAGCCGTTCCTCAAGCCGCTTGTCTTGTTCCTTCTGGGTGATGTGCAGGAAGACCTTGGCCAGCCTTGTGCCGTCGGCGATCAGCTGGGCCTCGAACTGGTTGATCTCGTCATAGGCGGCCTGCCAGCGAGCCTCGGTCGTGAAGCCGTCCACCCGCTCCACCAGCACCCGGCCATACCAAGTGCGGTCGTAGACGGCGATTTCGCGATTGCCGGGCAGGCGCTGCCAGAAGCGCCAGAGATAATGGCGGGCGGCCTCTTCGCGGCTGGGCGCGGCGATCGACCAGACCTTGCAGAAGCGCGGATCGAGCGTGGCCAGCATGCGGGTGATCAGCCCGCCCTTGCCGGAAGCGTCCCAGCCCTCGATGGCGACAATGCCCTTCAGCCCCTGCGCGATATAGGCCGCCTGGATCAGCTCCAGCCGATGCTGCAGAGCCAGAAGACGCTCTTCATAAACCTCACGCGGCAGGTCATGGTCGATGCCGTAATCGGCAAGGTCGGGCGGGCTCATCCCGCCACGCTGTCAGGCCGGGCGTGCGTTGGCAAGCAGCGTGCGCCGGCGCAACGCGGCACCGACCAGCCCGAAGCCCGCGATCAGCATGGCCCAGCTTGCCGGTTCCGGGATGGCGCTGCCGTCATACGAAGCCTCGCCGGGGATCACTGTGCCGGCCACCCACACGCCGTCGCTGCCGGGCGCGGCCAGCACGATGTCCGGCTCGTTCGTCCTGAACTGTTCGAAGACCGCGCAGAAGCTGCTCGCCGGCATGGCGCAGGGGGCCGCGCTGACATCGCTGGCCAGGACGATGCGCTGGCTGACCGGATCAAAGGAAAAGCCGAGTGTGAAAGGAAAGGCCGGCGTCAACACGGTCAGCGCCGCGGTGTCACCGGCATAGGCCTGCGCGGGATTGAAGGTCAGCCGGAAGGCAAGCGTGAGCACGGGTGGCGGTGTGACCGGACTGCCGGCCTCGACAATCCAGTCCGTCGCGGTGAAGCCTCCATGGATGATGGTGCTGGTGGCAGATGCGGCCGACGTCAGGCCCGCCGCCGCTGTTGCGACCATCGCCAGATATTTCATCTCGATCCCCCGCGCCGATGCCGCCCCCATACGCCACCAACGCGCGAAGAATTACATGAGAGTCACTTCAACTCAAGTCCCGGCCAGAACAGAAGATCAATCCACCACCCGAATGTGGAGTTCGCGCAACTGGCGCGGCGTGGCCGGGGCCGGTGCGCCCATCATCAGGTCTTCGGCCTTCTGGGTCATCGGGAACACCACCACTTCGCGCAGATTGGGTTCGTCCGCGATCAGCATCACCATACGGTCAACGCCCGGGGCCGAGCCGCCGTGCGGCGGAGCGCCAAACTTGAAGGCGTTGATCATGCCAGAGAAATTGGCGTCCACCTGGTCCTTCGTGTAACCGGCGATGGCGAACGCCTTGTACATGATCTCGGGCTTGTGGTTGCGGATCGCGCCTGACGACAGTTCGACGCCGTTGCACACGATGTCATATTGATAGGCGAGGATGTCGAGCGGGTCCTTGGTCTCCAGCGCTTCCAGCTCGCCCTGCGGCATCGAGAAGGGGTTGTGGCTGAAGTCGATCTTCTTCTCGTCCTCGTTATACTCGAACATCGGGAAGTCGACGATCCAGCAGAACTTGAACTGGCCCTGTTCGATGAGGCCGAGCTGCTCCCCGATGCGGGTGCGGGCGAGACCTGCCAGTTTGGCGGCGTCGGCAGGCTTGCCGGCAGCAAAGAAGCAGCCATCGTCCGGGCCAAGTCCCATCGCGTCGAACAGCGCCGCGGTGGCCGCCTCGCCATGGTTCTTGGCAATGGGGCCGCCAAACTCGCCGCCCTTCCGGGTGACATATCCGAGGCCGGGAAAGCCCTGCGCCCGCGCCCATTCGTTCATGTCGTCGAAGAACTTGCGGCTGAGGCCAGCCGTGTTCGGCGCCGGGATGGCGCGCACCACCTGCCCGGCTTCGACCACCCGGGCAAACAGGCCGAAGCCCGAGCCGCGAAAATGTTCGCCGACATCGTGGATGATCAGCGGGTTCCTGAGATCAGGCTTGTCGCTGCCATATTTTAGGATCGCTTCGGCATAGGGGATGCGCGGGAACGGGCCCTTGGTTACCGCCCAGGGCTCGCGGCCACCGAAGCCGGCGAACTCCTCGAACACGCCGGCCAGCACCGGCTCGATGGCGGCGAACACGTCGTCCTGCGTGACGAAGCTCATCTCGAAATCGAGCTGATAGAACTCGCCGGGCGAGCGATCGGCGCGGGCATCCTCGTCGCGGAAGCAGGGGGCGATCTGGAAATAGCGATCGAACCCGGCAACCATCATCAGTTGCTTGAACATCTGCGGCGCCTGGGGGAGCGCATAGAACTTCCCGGGATGCACGCGGCTGGGCACCAGATAGTCACGCGCGCCCTCAGGGCTGGAGGCGGTGAGGATCGGCGTCTGGAACTCGGTGAAGCCCTGTTCGATCATTCGCCGCCGCAGTGACGCGATGACATGGCTCCTGAGCATGATATTGGCGTGCAGCCGTTCGCGCCTCAAGTCGAGGAAGCGATATTTCAGGCGGATGTCCTCGGGATAATCCGCTTCGCCGGCCACCGGCATCGGCAGCTCCTCGGCGGCCGACTGGACAACGATGTCCTTGGCCCGCACCTCGATCGCGCCGGTGGGCAGCTTCGGGTTCACCGCGCCGGCCTCGCGCAGCACCACCTCGCCGACGACGGTCACCACCGATTCCAGCCGGATGCGATCGAGCACCGGGAAGGCCGGCGACGATGGCCCGGCGACGATTTGGGTGATGCCGTGATGGTCGCGCAGATCGATGAACAGCACGCCGCCATGATCGCGCTTCCGGTGCACCCAGCCCGACAGCTTCACCGTCTGGCCGGCATCGGCGGCGCCAAGCTGGGCGCAAGTGTGGGTGCGATAGGCGTGCATGGGGAATGTCCGCAGATGCTGAGGGCTCAGGGCTTGGAAGCTGCCGGGTAGCACACGTCATTCACCGCTTTGTCAAGCGGCGAGATTGGCGTAACGCAGGGCCATGCAGATTCATCCGCTGGTGACCGACACCGCGACGCTCGAACAGCTTTGCGCCCGCTGGGCCACCGCCGATTTCATCGCGGTGGATACCGAATTCATGCGCGAGAGCACCTATTATCCCGATCTGTGCCTGGTGCAGGTCGCCTGTTCCAACGAGGCGGCAGCCATCGATCCCAAGAGCCCGGACCTTGATCTGGCGCCGCTGATGCGGCTGCTGGTGGAGGAACCGGTGCTGAAGGTCTTCCACGCCGGCGGGCAGGACCTGGAGATCATCTACAACCTGACAGGCAAGACCCCGCAGCCCCTGTTCGACACGCAGGTGGCGGCGATGGCGCTGGGGCTGGGTGAACAGATCGGCTACACCAACCTGGTCGCCGCCTATGCCAACGTGCAGGTCGACAAGGGCGCCCGCTTCACGGACTGGGCACGCCGGCCGCTGAACGATCGCCAGATCGAATATGCCATCGGCGATGTCACCCACCTCGCCCGGCTGTTCCCCAAGATGGTCGACAAGCTGCGGCGGACCGGGCGCGGCGAGTGGCTGGACGATGAGATGGCGCGGGTCTCCGATCCGGCCACCTATGCCAACGATCCGGAACGCGCATGGGAACGCCTGCGGCTGCCCAGCCGCAAGGCCGACGTGCTGGGCCGGTTGAAGGCGCTGGCCAAGTGGCGCGAACTGGAAGCGCAGGACAAGGATGTGCCGCGCGGCCGCATCGTCAAGGACGAAACACTGGCCGATCTCGCTTCCTCGCCGCCACGCAGCCAGGCAGATCTTGCCAAGGTGCGCGGGCTGTCCGCGGCCTGGGCCGGCAATGCCATCGGTGCCCGGCTGATGGCGGCGCTGGAGCAGGCCGAGCCACTGGGGCCGGACGAGATGCCCGCCCGCGAGCCGCAGCGGCCGGGCCTGTCGAGCGAAGGGGCGTTGATCGCCGACCTGTTGAAACTGCTGCTGAAGATCCGCGCCAAGGAAGCCGGGGTGGCGCCGCGCCTGATCGTGCGCTCCGATGACCTCGAATCGCTCGCCGCCGGGCAGCGCGACGGGCTCGACGTGCTGAACGGCTGGCGCCGCGAGATCTTCGGCGCGGATGCGCTTGCCCTGGTCGAGGGCCGGCTGGGCTTTGCTGTCACCGGCGGCAAGCTGAAGATGAGCCGTATAACGCTGGACTGAGCCGATCGCCTGACGCGGCGCCCATGGCACAAGTTCGGTCAGGGCTGGCCAAGGTGCCGCGGCGTGACCGACAGGAACAGCAGCAGCGAAACGCCGATGCCCACCAGCGTCGCCAGCATGTCAGCCGGATCGAACACGAACCGGTTGCTCGAGCGCTGAATGAACTCCCAGCCGATCAGTCCGGCCAGGCTGACCAGCGCCGCCATGATGAAGCGCATACGGGCCACTGGAAAGGCCGCCGCGCCAGCCCGATCGGTCCAGCCGCCGAGCAGCACGAAGGTGATGGCGATCGCGGCCGCGAAGTTCGGCGCCACACCCAGCAGCCAGTTGCCGGGCGGGGCCAGTTGCAGCCGCTGCCCGCGCAGCCAGTCGGCCGAGGACAACAGCGCCAGTCCAGCGATTGCAATGAGGCCATAGCGCAGGGACAGCGGTACCTGCCGGGGCGGCCGTGTCACCGGGGCGTCACCGCCAGCCGGGGTTCCAGCTCCAGCGTGGCACCCAAGAGCTTCAGGCGGCGCAGCACGGCATCGCCGGCCAGATCCGCATGACCTGCCCCGAGCCGCAGCACCAATGCCGTGCCATCGCGCTCCAGCCGGCTGGCCGCCAGCGCGGCAGCGGTGCCGCCGGTCAACCGCTGGCCCAGCC
>NZ_WMHO01000155.1 GCF_010994245.1 Sandarakinorhabdus rubra | reverse complement strand
CCCGCGCCGGATCGCCCGGCCCCTGCGCCACCTCTGTCGCGTCCAGCCGCTGCGGCGCGGTTGCGAGCCAGCCCGCCACCGCACCCAGAATTGCGAGCCCCGCAAGGCCGGCCAGCCGCCGCCGCATGTCAGCCCTTCTTGATGCGGAAGCTTTCGTGGCAGCTCTTGCAGTTGGCGGTGACCATACCGAAGGCCTTGCCGAAATCGGCCAGCGTCGCCGGCTTCATCGCAACGGCGGCGGTGGTGTCCTTCTGGAACTTGTCGGTGGCGGCCTTCCAGTCCACCGGCATCGACCAGATCGCCGGGGCAGCTTCGGTCTCACCCTTGTTGCTGCCGGCCGGGAAATGTGCCGGGAAGGCCTTTGCGGCGGCCGCATAGTTGGCCAGGATCTTCTGGGCAGTGGCGGCATCGAAGGGGGTGGCGCCCTTCAGCATGTCGCCGCCCAGCTTGGTGTCACGGCCATTGCCCTTCATGATCGCCTGGCGGTCCTCGATCGGACCGGCGGTGGCAATGGTGGCCGGCAAGATCACGGCGCTGGCCAGCGCGGCAGCAATTACGGCACGCAGCATCATCAGGTCTCCCCATTTCAAGCCCATACGGCTGCCGCCTTCATATTCCCCGCAGGCCACCAGCGCCAAGCGGACAATTGGCGCAGGGGCGTCGGACGGCGGCTGTTGGCGGCTCAAGCCTTGAGGTCGGGCGGGGTGGCATCAGCGCGGATCAGCGCCACGGCGTCGGCCAGCGGCATCACCTTCTGGTCGCCACCCTTCAGGTTGCGCAAGGCAACCGTGCCTTCTTCCGCTTCACGCCGGCCGAGCACCAGCATGTAGGGCGCCTTCTGCAGGCTGTGTTCGCGCACCTTCAGGTTGATCTTCTCGTTCCGGAGGTCGGTTTCCACCCTTATGCCGGCGGCGCGCAGCTGGGCGGCGACCTGCCCGGCATAGTCATCCGCGTCGGAAACGATGGTGGCCACCACGGCCTGAACCGGGGCGAGCCAGGTCGGGAACCAGCCGGCGAAGTGCTCGATCAGGATGCCGATGAAGCGTTCATAGCTGCCCAGGATCGCGCGGTGCAGCATCACCGGGCGGTGGCGGTTGCCATCCTCGCCCACATAGGAGGCGTCGAGGCGCTCGGGCAGCACCGTGTCGGTCTGGATGGTGCCCACCTGCCAGGTGCGGCCAATGGCGTCGGTGAGGTGGAATTCCAGCTTGGGCGCATAGAAGGCGCCTTCGCCGGGCAGTTCTTCCCAGCCCCATTCCGGCGTGTTGCGGCCCGTGGCGGCCACGGCATCGCGCAGCGACTGTTCGGCCCAGTCCCACATCTCGTCGCTGCCGAAGCGCTTTTCCGGGCGCAGGGCCAGCTTGATGGCATAGGAAAAGCCGCCCAGATCCTTGTAGACCACGTCGAGCAGGTCGCAGAAGGCAGCGACTTCGCTGACCAGCTGGTCGGGCCGGCAGAAGATGTGGCCATCGTCCTGGGTGAACTGGCGCACCCGCATCAGGCCGTGCAGCGCGCCGTGCGGCTCGTTGCGGTGGCAGCAGCCCATCTCAGCGAGGCGCAGGGGCAGGTCGCGATAGGATTTGATGCCCTGCCGGAAGATCAGCACATGCGCCGGGCAGTTCATGGGTTTGAGCGCCATCCACTGCGCGTCGTTGCTCACCACCGGGCCCTCGTCCTCGGTGTTGGGCACCTCGTCGGGAATGACGAACATGTTCTCGCGATACTTGCCCCAGTGGCCGGACTGTTCCCACTGGCGCGCGTCCATGATCTGCGGGGTCTTCACCTCGTCATAGCCGGCCGGATCGAGCCGGCGACGCATATAGGCTTCCAGCGCCCGGTAGATGACGAACCCGCGCGGGTGCCAGAACACGCTGCCGTGGGCTTCCTCCTGCAGGTGGAACAGGTCCATCTCGCGGCCCAGCTTGCGGTGGTCGCGCTTTGCGGCCTCCTCCAGCCGGGTCAGGTGGGCATCGAGCTGCTTCTTGTTGAGCCAGCCGGTGCCATAGATGCGGGACAGCTGCGGGTTCTTGGGGTCCCCGCGCCAGTAGGCGCCCGACACGCGGGTCAGCTTGAAGGCTTGCCCGTCGAGCTTGCCGGTCGACGGCAGGTGCGGCCCACGGCACATGTCGAGCCAGTCCTCGCCCGACCAGTAGACCGAGAGTTCCTCGCCGTCGGGCAGGGTTTCCGCCCATTCCGCCTTGAACGTCTCGCCCTGCTGCTTCCAGCGGCTGATCAGCTGGCTGCGGCTCCACACCTCGCGGCGCAGCGGCTTGTCGGCCCGTATGATGGCGCGCATCGCCTCCTCGATCGCCGGCAGGTCATCCTCGGTGAAGGGGCCGCGACCGGGGGCGGGCGCGAAATCATAGTAGAAGCCGTCATCGGTCGACGGCCCGAAGGTGATCTGCGTCCCCGGAAACAGCTGCTGCACCGCTTCGGCCAGCACGTGCGCAAAATCATGGCGGGCCAGTTCCAGCGCGTCGGCCTCGTCCTTGGCGGTGACCAGCGCCAGCGCGGCGTCCCGATCGATCGGACGCGACAGGTCCACCACTTCGCCATCCACTTTCGCCGCCAGCGCCGCCTTGGCGAGGCCCGGCCCGATGCTGGCCGCCACCTCGGCACCGGTGGTGCCCCGCGTCACCTGCCGCTGCGAACCATCGGGGAGCGTGAGGGTGATGAGATCGGACATTCCGGGCCCTTGGACATGATGCAGTGCGGCTGCCGGTCGGCAACGCCCCCGCGCTTAGCCAAAAACGCCGGGCCTCGCCACCCTGCAACTGGCAAGCTGCCCCCTGGTTGGTCAGATGCTGGACTGGCGCTCCGGCTTCTGCCAGCCTTGCGCCATCTTCAGGGCAGGGGACGGCACATGATGTTGGGGCGCAGGCAGTTTCTGGCGGGCGCGGCCGTCATCGGCGTGGCTTCGGCAGCGCCGGCACAGGTGCTGCCCCCGCCGGGCCATGGCACGCCGCTGGGCACCAGCCCCTTCCCGCCGGAGGTCTATCGCGCCCGCCGCGCCCAGCTGATGGCTAAGCTGCAGGGCGGCCTGGCCGTGATCCACGGCGCCGATGCCTTCCCCGCGCCCGACAACACGCTTTCGGCCCCCTTCGTGCAGGATGGCGATTTTGCCTGGCTCACCGGCATCCGTGATGAGCCCGGCGCCGTGCTGGTGCTGGCCCCCGGCGAGGCAGTGGTGAAGGAATGGCTGCTGCTGCCAGCGCGCGATGTGGAGGCCGAACGCTGGGAGGCGGAGCGGCTGCCGCTGGGTTCACTGATCGAGCAGCGCACGGGCGTCCAGCGTGTGCTGCGCACCTCGGCGCTGGGCGGGCTGGTGACACGGCTGGCCGTGCGCGCCAAGGAGTTGCACTTTCTGGGGCCAATCGTTTCGGCCAACGCGCCGGTGCCCGACACGCTGGCACTCTATGGCAAGATCGCCGCGCGGGTGCCGGGCACCAGCATCCGCGACCAGTCCGGGCTGCTGACGGCGCTGCGCAGCGTCAAGGAACCGCGCGAGCTGGAATGGATGCAGAAGGCCATGGCCGCCACCCGTGCCGGCCACCTGGCGGCAATGCGCGGCGTGCGGCCGGGCATGACCGAGCGACAGCTGCGGCGAGTGCTGGAGGAAGGCTTTGCGGGCGCCGGCGGCACCGGCCTTGCCTACAACAGCATCGTGGCGGCGGGGCGCAACGCGGCATCCCTGCACTATGTCGCCGAAAGCGGGGCGATCCGTGATGGCGACCTGGTGCTGATCGATGCCGCCGCCTCGGTCGACGGCTATGCCTGCGATGTCACCCGCACATTTCCGGCCAATGGCCGTTTCACGCCCGCGCAGCGCACCGATTACGAGCTGGTGCTGGCAGCCCAGGCGGCGGCCGAGGCCAAGCTGAAGGCCGGTGTTGCCTATGATGTGCTGGAGGAGGCGGCCAAGGCGGTGTTCCGCAAGGCCGGGCGGATTGATGATTTCACCCACGGGCTTGGCCATTATGTCGGCCTTGATGTCCACGATCCCTTCGACCGGTCGCAGCCGATCCCGGCCGGCGCGGTGATCACCATCGAGCCGGGGCTCTATGTCCAGTCCGCCAACCAGGGCATCCGCATCGAGGATCAGTATCTGGTGACCGCTTCGGGCTGGGAGCGCATGTCGGCCGGCGTGCCGCGCAGCATTGCCGAGATCGAGGCGGCAATGCGCGGCCGCTGACCGCTTGTCAGCGATCCACGGCGCGCGTGTACAGGTGCCACGTTGCATAGCCCAGCACCGGCAGCGCCACCATCAGCCCGACAAACAGCGGCAGGGCGCCCAGCACCAGGATACCGGCCACCATCAGGCCCCAGATGATCATCGTCACCGGGCTGCGGCGGAAGGCGGCGAGCGAGGTGAACACCGCGGTCGCCGGCGCTACGCCCTTGTCCACCACCATCGGGAAGCTGAACGCTGCCAGCGCCAGCGAGACGAGGGCAAAGCCGGCGCCAACCAGATTGCCGACAATGATGAGTTCCAGGCCCTGGCTGGTGCCGAATAGGTCGGCGATGAAGGCCGCCGGGGTTGCCGGCCCCAGCTGGCCCAGTGTTGCGGTGTAGAGGGCCTGCGCGGTCATCACCCACAGGATGAAGATGGTGGCCAGCATGGCGGTCAACAGCGCAATCGGCAGGCGCGACCGGCCCTTCAAAGGGTCAAGGAAATGCTGCCAGCTGGCGCTCTCGCCGGTTTCTCGGCGACGCGCCAGTTCATAGAAGCCGGCGGCCGCGATCGGCCCCAGCAGCGCAAAGCCGGCAACCAGGGGAAAGATCAGCGGGAACAACCGGGCGTTGAAGGCGAAATACGCCGCCAGCACGACAACCATCGGATAGATGATCGGCAGCAGGATCAGATCGCCACGCCGCGACCGGAAATCGTCCCAGCCGCGCCGCAGCGCCCAGCGCAGATCATCGGTGGTGAGAGCGCGGACCGGCGCCATGTCAGTCGGCGTCGCGATGAGTTCCATGGGAACCTCCTCGGCTAACCTTCTCGAGGCTGGACTATACCCCAATTCCGCCGATTTGGCCAATCGCGGTTCCCATCCGGCCCGGCTTGGCCTATCCCCACCGCATGGATGGCCTGCAGCATCTCGAGCATGATGGCGCCGCGCTGGCCTATCGCTTCCAGCCCGGACATGGCCCCCTGCTGGTGTTCCTGCCCGGCTACATGAGCGACATGACCGGCGCCAAGGCCGAGGCGGTGGCGGCCTGGGCAAAGGCGCGCGGGCAGGCCTGCCTGCGCCTCGATTACAGCGGCTGCGGGGCCAGCGGCGGCGATTTCCTGACCGGCAGCATCGGCCGCTGGACCGATGATGCACTGGCTCTAGTCGATCATGCCTGGCCGCAGGGGCCGGTGATCCTCGTTGGCTCGTCGATGGGCGGCTGGATCGCGCTGCGCGCCGGCTGCAAGCTCAAGGATCGGCTGGCAGGGCTTGTCGGCATCGCGGCGGCGCCGGATTTCACCGAATGGGGTCTCAGCATCGGCGAGGCCGAGCGGCGCCAGCTGGAGATGCAGGGCTGGTTCAGCCGGCCATCGGACTATGGCGAACCCTATCGCTATTCGCGCGCGTTCATCGCCGACGCGCCGGCCCAGCTGCTGCTGGACGGCCAGATCGCCATCACTGCGCCGGTGCGGCTGCTGCACGGCCAGCGCGACACGGCGGTGCCGTGGCGCCTGTCGCTCGACATTGCGGCGCGGCTGACAGGCGACGATGTTCAGGTGCGGCTCATCAAGGATGGCGACCATCGCCTGTCGCGTGACAGCGACCTTGCCATCCTCAATGCCACGCTGGGCGAATTGACGTGAAGCTGCTGCTGCCTCTCCTCCTGCTGGCCGCGCCGGTGCTGGCTGCCCCCTCCGATCCCGGCCGTTATGCTGCCTGCATGGAGGTGGCGCCCAAGGATCCGGCGCGGGCGCTGCAGCTGGCCTATGGCTGGCTGGCCGAAGGTGGCGGCGTGCCGGCGCGCCACTGCCTGGCGGTCAGCCAGATGCGGGCCGGCCATCACGCCGCGGCGCTGAAAAGCTATGAAGCGGCCGGCATACAGTCAGAAGACCAGCGCGACGGGCAGGCGGTGGCGCTGTGGCGACAGGCCGCCGATGCCGCGATGATCGCCGGCCGCCCGGCTGATGCCGCGCGCTTCCTCACCCGCGCGCTGGCCCGGCCCGGCGGGCTGGAACTGTCGCCGCGCGCCGCCGCCGATCTCCATATTTCCCGGGCCGAGGCGCTGGTGGACAGCGGCGACGACGTGGGCGCGCTGGCCGATCTGGATGCCGCC
>NZ_WMHO01000154.1 GCF_010994245.1 Sandarakinorhabdus rubra | reverse complement strand
GTGACCGCCGCTGCGGCCGCCGCGCGCTTCGAAGGCGAGGCAGGCAGCATCGTCGAGCTCCTGAGCCCGGCTGGCCTTGCCTGCCGCCGGCTGCTGCTGGTCGGCACCGGCCCGGCCGACAAGCTGGATGCCCTTGCCGCCGAACGGATCGGCGGCGCCATCGCGGCTCGGCTGCAGACGAGCGGCGAGACCCATGTCAACGTCGACGTGGCCGGCGCGCTGGCTGGCGACCTGGCGGCGCACCTGGCGCATGGCGCGGTGCTGCGGTCGTGGCGCTTCGATCCCTATCGCACCCGCTTGAAGGACAAGCAGAAGCCAACGCTCGCCAGCCTCGCCATCATCGGCGGCGACGGTGCGGCAGCGCACGCCCGCCTGGCCGCGATTGCCGACGGCGTGGCGCGCACCCGTGCGCTGGTCAGCGAGCCGGCCAACATTCTCTTTCCCGAAAGCTTCGTCGAGCGCGCCCGCGACCTGGCGGCACTGGGCATCGAACTGACCATCCTCGACGAGGCCGAGATGGCCCGGCTCGGCATGGGCGCGCTGCTCGGCGTGGCGCAGGGGTCGGTGCGCAAGCCGCGCATCCTTGCCATGCGCTGGAACGGCACCGGGCGCGACGACGTGAAGCCGGTGGTGTTCGTCGGCAAGGGCGTCACCTTCGACACCGGCGGCATCAGCTTGAAGCCGCCGGCCGGCATGGAAGACATGAAGTGGGACATGGGCGGCGCCGGCGCAGTCACCGGCGCCATGCACGCGCTCGCGGCGCGCAAGGCGAAGGCGCACGTGGTCGGCGTTGTCGGCCTTGTCGAGAACATGCCCGACGGCAATGCCCAGCGGCCCGGCGATGTCGTCACCACCATGAACGGGCAGACGGTGGAGGTGATCAACACCGATGCCGAAGGCCGCCTGGTGCTGTGCGATGCCATCTGGTGGGCGCAGGAGACGTTCGATCCCGAGATCGTCGTCGATCTCGCCACGCTCACCGGCGCCATCATCATCAGCCTTGGCCATGAGCATGCCGGCATGTTCGCCAACGATGATGGGCTGGCCGAACAGCTGCGCAGCGCCGGTGCTGCGGTGGGCGAGAAACTGTGGCGGATGCCGATCGGCGAGGCCTATGACAAGCTGATCGATAGCGATATCGCCGACATCAAGAATGTCGGCCCGCGCGAGGGTGGTTCGATCACCGCCGCGCAGTTCATCGCCCGCTTCCTGAAGCCGGGCGTGAAATGGGCGCATCTCGACATCGCCGGCACGGTGTGGGCCAGCAAGGCGGGCGCCGTGCATGACAAGGGCGCCACCGGCTATGGCGTGCGCCTACTCGACCGGCTGGTGGCGGACAATTTCGAAGCCTGAAGGCGAGTGCTTGCCAATCCGGAGCGCGGCCTGTAGGGGGCCGCGCATCCCCGGTTATTCCGCATTGCAGCACTGGATTTCGCCATGGCCATCACGCGCACCTTCTCGATCATCAAGCCCGACGCCACCCGTCGCAACATCACCGGCAAGGTGAACGCGATGATCGAAGGCGCCGGCCTGCGCATCGTCGCCCAGAAGCGCCTGCACCTCACCCAGGCGCAGGCCGAAGGCTTCTACGCCGTCCACCGCGAGCGCGGCTTCTTTGGTGAGCTGGTGCAGTTCATGATCTCCGGCCCGGTGGTGGTGCAGGTGCTGGAAGGCGAGGACGCGGTGCCGGCCTATCGCAAGATCATGGGCGCCACCAACCCGGCCAATGCCGAGCCCGGCACCATCCGCAAGGAACTGGCCGAATCCATCGAAGCCAACACCGTGCACGGCTCCGACAGCGACGAGAACGCCGCGATCGAGATCGCCTATTTCTTCGCGCAGACCGAGATCGTTGGCTGACCGGTCACCGGGGTTGTGACCCCACCCAATAGTCTGCCGGCTGGACGGGCGATCCCAGCCACCGGTCAATGTCACCGGGCACATGGCAATAGCGGCGTGGCAAGGGCGCATCTGCCGTGACCAGCGCCAGCTGCACAAGCCGCCAGCTTGAGCCCTCGCGCCGGAAGCTGGCGGCATAGGCACCCAGCGGGGTGTCGCCGGCCGCCAGCGTCCACAGGCCCAGCGCCGTCTTGCGGTCATTGGCCAGAACGAACCTGGCGGGCGGTGGCAGCAGCGGGTCGGCCGCCCTGGCATAGGGATCGGCAATCGCGCCGATGTTTCCCACATTGCCATCTGGCCCGATCCAGCGGGCGCCTTTGCTGCTGAAGTGGGCTGATACGCCGACGGTCCGGCCGGAGCGGACCGTGTCGAGATAGGCCTGCAAGGTGCGCTGCGCCGCAGCCCTGGCGGGCGCGGTCCGCTGTTCCGGCTGCCATGGTGTGGACAGGCAACGCGCTTCGGCATCGGCGGCAAGCTTCTCGCCAAGCGCGTTGAAGAGTTCACGGTTCTGCGTTTCGGACAGTTGAGCGACCGCCGCGGCGCTCCACAGGAACACGCCACCGGTCACCACCAGACAGGCCAAGCGCCGCATCAGCCACCCACCATCCCGGCAGGCTAATCGCCCAGCTGTCAGGGTGTCAATGCACGATGGCGCAAAAAAGCGTGTGCAGCATCAGTGGCTTGGGGGCGGCGCGGGCCGCCCCCGAAGTCCCTTGCACAGAAGGTCAGGGCACCATCGTGTAAATGCCGCTCCTGACCAGTTGGGCCGACGGATTGGCCATCACGCCAGCCCAATATTCCTGCCAGTTTGCATCGCTGTTCATCGCGTCGCGGTGGGCACCCAGCGCTTCCAGCGATGGGAAGGCCAGTGTGACCATGATGGTCATCGGATGCGCGCCTTCGGTGCACTGGAGAACGCGGGCGCGGCCCCCCAATCGGGTGAGATGGGCGAGTGAGGACTGGATATGCGCCATCAGCTGCGCCGCCTTGCCGGGCATGGGCAGCCACTGGGTGCTGCTGACCGCGCCAATCGTGTTGGGCGCTGGCGGCTGAAAGGCCGGGTCAACGTCGGCCAGCAGTGCCGCTTCCGATTGTTCGGCGGCGCCACTGCCAGCGGCCTGCGCATACCACGTCCGCCATCCGGCGTCGGCGTTGATCCTGGTCACTGCCGCCGCCCAATCCTTGACCGAGGCGAAGTTGATGACGGTGGCAATCGACCCGACGTCCTGGCCCATGACTGGTTGCAGGCAATTGGCGTTGTAGCCCATGGCGCGCAGCCGTTCCCGGCCTTCGAGCGACTGGGTGATATGCGCGGCAAGGCCGCCAGACAGGGTTCTGAAACGATACAAACCAACGATAGCCATGATGATCCCCCGAATGTCTTGATGATCTTGTTGAAATCCCACGCAACAAAAGTCTTCCCACCCCCCGACGACATGTTGGGGGCGGCACGACACTTGATAGTGGAGCGTTGTGGTTATCTATTTGTTAATATAGCATTCATGGCAAATTGTCAAATTCATGCTGGTACGCCACCGAACCCCGTTCTTGCGGTGAGCCCGTCAGGACGCTGAACATACTGGCTGTTTTCTTCCAGACGAGCAGTGCCCTTGCTGGCGGCAATCCGCGCTGAACTCAGCCTTTCGGATTGGCGGCGGCATTTGCCATTGCCGTGCTAGTCAGGCAGCCTTGCCGCTCTGGGGGAGGGCACGATGCTGGGCGAGAAGATCTATGAATATGCCGTCGATCTGACGAGCATGACCGAATATGGCCTGAGCCTGGCCGACGTCATGGCGGGAACGGCCGCACCGCCGCCCCATGGGGCGCGCTTTGACGGTGGATTTGCTGGCCAGATCGAAGGCAGGGTCCGGGGATCGATCAGCGGCACCGATTTTTCCTTCCTGCGGCCTGACGGCGTGCTGGAGCTCAACATTCACGCGACCATAGACGCAGGCAATGGCGTCCTCATCGCCCTGTGGGCAGACGGCATCGGGCGGTTTCGTGCCGGTGAGCCGATCATTGACCTGGCCGAGAATGTGCGTCTGACAACGTCACATGAATCGCATCTCTGGGTGAATGGCCGGCAGATCTGGGCGACGGGAATCGTCGATCTGGCGGCCGGCAAGGTGATACTTCAGGGGTATATGCAGTGACCGCCTGACGTTAGATGCGCAGGCGATCAGATGGGCAGCATGGCGAGCCGCTTCGGCGCGCACAGTCGCCAGGCTGCGGTCATCATTGCTTCGATCATGCCCCAGTCCGGCCCGTCGGTGAGCACGATACCGACCCAGCCGGAAGGGCCGAAATATTTGGGGCGGAAGAAGCGGTCCGGGTCCTGTTCGATCAGCATCGCGGCTTCATCGAGGCCGGAGACTTTCAGCAGCAGCGCGGTGATGCCGTCGCCGTGGTGATTGTCGCTGAAATAGGCAAAGAACTTGCCGCCCTCGACGAAGAAGCCGGGGGAGCCGTGGGAGAGTTTCTCGGCCGCGGCCGGCAGGCCCAGCGCCAGGCCGCGCACGCGGGCCAGCAGGGCGTCGGGGCGGTCTGCTGCTGACACGAAGTCGGCCAGCACGCGCGGGTAGAGCTGGTGTTCGGCATATTGCACCCGCACCGCCAGGCTGTCGGGCGTGTCGCCGGGCAGCACCTTGATGCGGGCCTGGCCCAAAATGGGTCCGTCATCCAGTTCGGGCGTCACGATGTGAATGGTGCAGCCGGTCTCGTCCTCACCCGCCGCCAGCACGGCTTCATGCGTGTGCAGGCCCTTGTGCTTCGGCAGTAGGGAGGGGTGGATGTTGAGGCAACGGCCCTGCCAGTGCGCCACGAACTCCGGTGAGAGCAGCCGCATGTAGCCAGCCAGCGCGATGTGAGTCACGCCGGCGGCTTCCAGTTCACGGGTGATGATCGCGTCGAACTCGGCGCGTTTCATCCCCTTGTGGCTGTGTGCGAAGGTCGGCACGCCCTCGGCTGCCGCCAGTTTCAGCCCGGCGGCATCGGGGTCGTTACTGCCCACCACCACGATCTCATAGGGGCAGGCGGGATCGAGCCGGCTGGCATAGAGCAGGGCGGCCATGTTGCTGCCGCGCCCGGAAATGAGGACGCCGACTCTCGCCCGTTCAGGCATTGTGGCTGGCCGTCCAGGCCGCAGTCTCGCCCCATTGGCCGGGCGCGCCGTGCACGTCGCAGCCGCGTGTGCCTGCGATGATCTCGCCCACCACCGCTGCGCGTTCGCCGGCCTGTTCCAGCGCCGCGATCACCGCTTCGGCTTCGCTGCGGTCCACTGCCAGCACCATGCCGGTGCCACAGTTGAAGGTGCGCGCCATCTCGCCCGCCGCAACGCCGCCTGTCGCGCGCAGCCAGTCGAACAGCGGCGGCAGGGTGGGCGCCGCCACCAGCGCGCGGCAGCCATCCGGCAGCACGCGCGGGATATTCTCGAGGAAGCCGCCGCCGGTGATATGGGCCAGCGCCTTGATGTGGCCGCCCCCGATCAGCGGCAGCAACGGCTTCACATAGATGCGGGTGGGTTCGAGCAGCGCTTCGGCGAGGCTGCGCGCGGCATCGAACGGGGCAGGGGCGGCCAGATCGGCCTTCGCTTCGGCCAGGATGCGGCGGATGAGGGAATAGCCGTTGCTGTGCGCGCCCGAGGAGGCGACGCCGATCAGCAGCTGGCCGGGCGCCACGCCAGCGCCGGTCAGCTGTTCGCCGCGTTCGACGGCGCCAACGGCAAAGCCGGCCAGGTCATAATCGCCGGGCGCATACATGCCGGGCATCTCCGCCGTCTCGCCGCCGATCAGCGCGCAGCCGGCCTGCAGGCAGCCCTGCGCGATGCCGGCCACCACGCGGGCGGCGACGCCGTTCTCCAGCTTGCCGGTGGCGAAATAGTCGAGGAAGAACAGCGGTTCGGCGCCCTGCACGATGAGATCGTTGACGCACATGGCAACCAGGTCGATGCCCACCGTGTCGTGGCGGCCGGTATCGATGGCCAGCTTCAGCTTGGTGCCCACGCCGTCATTGGCGGCGACCAGCAGCGGGTCCTTGTACCCCGCAGCCCTGGGATCGAAGAAGCCGCCAAAGCCGCCCAGTTCGGCATCGGCGCCCGGCCGCGCCGTGGCGCGGGCCAGCGGCGCGATCGCCTTCACCAGCGCATTGCCGGCGGCGATGTCCACCCCGGCTTGGGCATAGGTGAGGGAGCGCTTTTCGGTCATGCGGGCCGCCATAACGGCAATGCGCGCGATATGCCAGCATGGCGGGTTGGCAACAGGCCCTGCGCGGCCGTAAACAGCGGGCGTGACGCGCGTGGCGGTCCTTTCCCTCGTTGCCCTGTTGGCGGCCATCGCGGTCGCACAGCAGCCGACGAAGCGCGCCACCGGCCCGGTGGTGGACCGTTCGGGCGGCGGCGGCAGCGCCTATGCAGTTGGCGGCATCGCGGTCGACGTGACGGCAAGGAGCGTGGACGAGGCCCGCCGCACCGCCTGGCGCGCGGCCGAACGTCGGGCCT
>NZ_WMHO01000153.1 GCF_010994245.1 Sandarakinorhabdus rubra | reverse complement strand
ACGGTCGTCACGGCGCGGACCCCGGTCGCCGTCGCGGCGCGGACCGCGATCGCGGCCACGGTCGCCGTCACGACGCGGGCCACGGTCACCGCGCGGACCGCGATCATCGCCGCCTTCACGCGGTTCCCGGGGCGGACGGGTGTCGGGCAGTTCCTCGCCGGTCTCCTGGTCAACCAGGCGCATCGACAGCTTCACCTTGCCTCTGTCATCGACGCCCAGCACCTTCACCTTGACGCTCTGGCCTTCGGTGAGGACATCGCGCACGTTGGCCACGCGCTCGTTCTTCACTTCGGAGATGTGGACGAGGCCGTCCTTGGCGCCGAGGAAGTTCACGAAGGCGCCGAAATCGACGAGGCTGACCACCTTGCCGGTGTAGATCGCGCCGACTTCCGGTTCGGCGACGATGCCGATGATCCAGGCGCGGGCGGCCTCGATCTGGGCCGGATCCGAGCTCGAAATCTTCACCGTGCCATCGTCTTCGATGTCGACCTTGGCGCCGGTGGTGGCCACGATCTCGCGGATCACCTTGCCGCCGGTGCCGATGATGTCGCGGATCTTGTCCTTGGGCACCGACATCGTCTCGATGCGCGGGGCGTGGGCCGAAAGGCCCTCGCGGGTCGAGTCCAGCGCCTTGGCCATCTCGCCCAGGATATGGGCGCGGCCGGCCTTGGCCTGATCGAGCGCTACGCGCATGATCTCCTCGGTGATGCCGGCCACCTTGATGTCCATCTGGAGGCTGGTCACGCCTTCGGAGGTACCGGCCACCTTGAAGTCCATGTCGCCCAGGTGATCCTCGTCACCCAGGATGTCGGACAGCACGGCGAAATCCTTGCCTTCGAGGATAAGGCCCATGGCGATGCCGGCGCACGGGCGCTTCAGCGGCACGCCGGCGTCCATCAGCGCAAGGCTGCCACCGCACACGGTCGCCATCGACGACGAGCCGTTGGACTCGGTGATGTCGGACAGCACGCGGATCGTGTAGGGGAACTCTTCCTTCGACGGCAGCAGCGGGTGCAGCGCCCGCCAGGCCAGCTTGCCGTGGCCGATGTCGCGGCGGCTCGGCGCGCCGAAGCGGCCCACTTCACCGACCGAATAGGGCGGGAAGTTGTAGTGCAGCATGAAGCGTTCATACTTCAGGCCGTCGAGGCCATCGATCATCTGCTCGGCATCGGCCGTGCCCAGCGTGGTCGTCACGATCGCCTGCGTCTCGCCGCGGGTGAACAGCGCCGAACCATGGGTGCGCGGCAGCAGGCCCACCATCGCCTCGATCGGGCGGACGGTCTTGGTGTCGCGGCCATCGATGCGGCGGCCGTCCTTCAGGATGGCGCCACGCACGATCTCGGCCTCAAGCTTCTTGAACAGCTTGATGGCCTTCATCTGCTCCTGCGGGCTGGCATCCGGGAACACGGACTTGGCCTTGTTCTTGGCTTCGGCCAGCGCGGCCTGACGCTCGGACTTGCCGGTCAGGCGATAGGCGGCATCGATATCCTTGCCGACAGCCTTCTTCAGCGTCGCGAGCATCGCTTTGTCGTCGGTGACGGCCAGGTCCCAGGGGTCCCTGGCGGCCTTTTCGGCGAGGCGGATGATGGCATCGATCACCGGCTGGATGGAGCGGTGGGCAAACATCACGCCGCCCAGCATCTCTTCCTCGGAAAGCTCCTTGGCTTCGGATTCCACCATCATCACCGCGTCGGCGGTGCCGGCGACCACGAGATCGAGCGCGCCTTCCTTCACCTGCGTCTTGGTGGGGTTCAGGATATACTCGCCGTCGATATAGCCGACACGGGCGCCCGCGATGGGCCCCATGAACGGCACGCCCGACAGGGTGAGGGCGGCAGAAGCGGCGACCATGGCGAGGATATCGGCCTCGGCCTCGCCGTCATAGCTCAGCACCTGGGCGATGACGTTGATCTCGTTGTAGAAGCCTTCCGGGAACAGCGGGCGGACCGGGCGGTCGATCAGGCGGCTGGTGAGCGTTTCATGCTCGGTGGCGCCGCGCTCCCGCTTGAAGAAGCCGCCGGGAATGCGGCCGGCAGCGGAATATTTTTCCTGGTAGTTGACGGTCAGGGGGAAGAAGTCCTGCCCCTCCTTGACCGACTTGGCGGCGGTCACGGCGCACAGCACCACGGTTTCGCCCAGCGTGGCCAGCACCGCGCCATCGGCCTGGCGGGCAATGCGGCCGGTTTCCAGGGTCAGCGTGCGGCCGCCCCAGGTGATCTCTTCCTTGTGGATGGTGAACATGAAGTCTCTTTCCCTGGCGAAGCGGCCCTATTGCCGGTCGCCACATGCGTTGTTGCCGCCCTTCGTGGCGGCGCCGGCATCCCGAACGCTCATTCGTTCGGGGCCGGATATGGAAACGGCCCCGGATAGGGGCCGTCCCGTGCACCAGATGGGCTTACTTGCGCAGGCCCAGCTTGGTGATCAGCGCGGTATAACGCGCTTCATCCTTCTTCTTCAGATAATCCAGCAGCGAACGCCGCTTGTTGACCAGAACCAGCAGACCGCGACGCGAGTGGTTGTCCTTCGCGTGGGTCTTGAAATGCTCGGTCAGGTTGGCGATGCGTTCCGACAGGATGGCCACCTGCACTTCCGGCGAACCGGTGTCATTGGCGGCACGGGCATTGCTGCTGATGATTTCAGCCTTCTTCTCGGCGGTCACCGACATCGGGTCACTCCTTGATCAGATGTTGAACCCGCGCAGCACCCGCACCTCGCCCGCATGGGCCTCGACAAGCGCCACGGGAACAGAACCGCAGACCGCGAGATGGGTGCCGTTGCTGGCTGGGTGCCCGTGAAGCCTGCGCCCCTGTCGGAGCGCCGCCGCCTCATCAGGCGCGATGGCGAGAGCCGGGATGTCGTCCAGCCCTGCCATCAGTGGCAGCATTGCCTGTTCAAGCTCGGCCCCCTGCACCAGTTCGGCCAGTTTGTCCAGCGCTATCGCCTGATCAAGGGCGAACGGTCCGGACCGCGTGCGCCGCAGCATCGTCACATGGCCCACGGTGCCGAGTACCCGCGCAATGTCCCGCGCCAGGCTGCGGACATAGGTGCCTTTCGACACGTCGCAGCGCAGGGTGGCGCTGTCCTCCGTGGCGGCCAGCAGATCGAGGCGGTGGACGGTGATCCGCCGCGTGGCGAGCTGCACGTCCGCACCGGCGCGGGCCAGGGCATAGGCGCGCTGGCCATCCACCTTCAGCGCCGAATAGGCCGGCGGCACCTGGTCCTGCGCGCCGGTGAAGCGCGGCAGGATGGCGGCGACCGCTTCGGCGGTGGGGCGAGCCTCGCTGGTCGCCACCACGGCGCCTTCGGCATCCAGCGTGTCGGTCTCGGCGCCGAAGCCGATGGTGAACTCATAGGCCTTGGCGGCATCGAGCATGCGGCCCGCAAGCTTGGTCGCCTCGCCCAGCGCGATCGGCAGCACGCCGGTGGCCAACGGATCCAATGTGCCGCCGTGGCCGATGCGCGGAATGGGCAGGCCGCACTGGCGAAGGATGCGCTTCACGGCGGCGACGCCCTGCGCGCTGGTCAGGCCCAGCGGCTTGTCGAGGATGATCCAGCCACTCAGCGCGGCCGGTTCAGTCCTCGTCATCATCACCGATGCTGTCGGCCAGGCTCTTCCAGCCGCGTGCCGGCTTGCCCGTGCCCAGATCACGGGCGATCTCCGGACGGCGCAGCACGGCGTCGATGCGGGCGCCGGCATCGAAACTCTCGTCGCGGCGGAAGTTGAGGTCGGGCGTGTATTTCGTCGCCAGCCGCCGGGCGACCTCGCCGCGCAGCCACTTGGCGTGGGTGGCCAGCGCCTTCACCACCGCCTCGTCATCTCCGTTCGAAGCCTTCACGAACACGGTGGCATGGCGCAGGTCCGGCGAGACGCGGACTTCGGAGACCGAGATGATGGTCTGCGCCAGCAGATCGTCGCGCAGGTCGCCGCGCGCGATGATCTCGGCCAGCGCGTGGCGCACCTGCTCGCCGATGCGTTGCAGGCGGATGGGGCGGCCCTGGGCGTCGGGGGTGGAGCGGGGCATGGGCATTCTTCCTTACCCGTGAAGGCGCCGCGGCAAGGCCGCGGTTGACGTCAGACGGGTCACGGTTGGCGGCTGATGCCGCCGCGCGTGCCCGCTGGCCGAGCTTGCGCCTGTCGGCGCGCGGCGCGCGCGCTCGCGGCGCTGCGCTAGAGCGTCCTCTCCTTCATCTCGACTTCGTACGTCTCGACGATGTCACCGGCCTTCACATCCGACGAATCTGCCAGCGTGATGCCGCACTCAAGGCCAGCCTTCACCTCCGGCACATCGTCCTTGAAGCGCCGCAGCGAGGCGATGGAGCCGGTGTAGATGATGACATCGTCGCGCATGACGCGGGCACGCAGGGCCTTCTTGATATAGCCCTCCAGCACGCGCAGGCCGGCGGCCTTGCCGGTCTTGCCAGCCTGGAACACCTCCAGCACCTGGGCGCGGCCCACCACCGTCTCGAACGCCTCGGGGCCGAGCTGGCCGGCCATGCCCGCCTTCACGTCCTCGATCAGGTCATAGATGACATCATAATATTTCAGCGCCACGCCATCGCGCTGGGCGATCTCGCGGGCCTTGGCATTGGCGCGGACATTGAAGCCGATCACCGGCGCGCCCGACGCCTTGGCCAGCGTCACGTCGCTTTCGGTGATGCCGCCGCTGCCCGACAGCAGCACGCGGGCGCGGATCTGGTCGCTGCCGATCTTGGACACCGCGCCGGCAATCGCCTCGGCCGAGCCTTGCGTGTCGGCCTTGATGACCAGCGGATACTCCTGCGCCTTCTTGGCGCGCAGCACCGAGAACATGTCCTCCAGCCGTGCCGGGCCGTTTGCCCCGGTGCGCTGGGCGGTGGCCAGCCCGGTGCGATACTCCGCCACTTCGCGGGCGCGGGCCTCGTTCTCCACCACAGTCACCGGGTCGCCGGCCTGCGGTACGCCGTTCAGACCCAGCACCTCGACCGCCATCGACGGGCCGGCCTCCTTCAACTGGGCGCCCTTGTCGTCGGTCAGGGCGCGCACGCGGCCCCACTCCTGGCCCATCACGAAGATGTCACCGCGCTTCAGGGTGCCGCGCCGCACCAGTACGGTGGCCAGCGGGCCCTTGCCCTTGTCCAGCCGCGCCTCGATCACCGTGCCTTCGGCGGCGCGGGTCGGGTTGGCCTTCAGCTCCTGGATCTCGGCGAGGAGCAGAATCTTCTCGAGAAGATCATCAAGCCCGGTCTTCTTCACTGCGGAAATCTCGACGCTCATCACGTCGCCGCCCATATCTTCCACCTGCACGTCGTGCTGGAGAAGATCGGTCCGGATGCGGCTTGCGTCGGCGCCCGCCTTGTCCATCTTGTTGATGGCCACGATCATCGGAACGCCGGCCGCCTTGGTGTGCTGGATGGCCTCGATGGTCTGCGGCATGATCCCGTCGTCCCACGCCACCACCAGCACCACGATATCGGTGACGCTGGCACCGCGCGCCCGCATCTGGGTGAAGGCCTCGTGGCCCGGCGTGTCGAGGAAGGTGATCTTCTGCTTGTCCTTCGTCGTCACCTGGTAGGCGCCGATCTGCTGGGTGATGCCGCCGGCCTCGCCCTTCACCACGTTGGAGCCGCGCAGCGCGTCGAGCAGGCTGGTCTTGCCGTGGTCGACATGGCCCATGATGGTGACCACCGGCGGGCGGGGCACCATATCCTCTTCCACGTCGGCCTCGCCGACCATGCCCTTTTCCACGTCGCTGGCCGACACGCGCACGATGTTGTGGCCGAACTCGGTCAGCACCAATTCGGCGGTGTCCTGGTCGATCTCCTCGTGGGCGGCGGTGGGCACGCCCAGCCGGGCGAGCAGGCGCACCACGTTGTTGGTGCGCTCGGCCATGCGGTTGGCCAGTTCCTGCACGGTGATCGTGTCGGGCACGGTGACATCGCGCACCTGCTTGGGCTGGCTGCCCAGACGGCCGCGCTCCTTCTCGCGGGCGCGGCGCAGCGCTGCCAGGCTGCGCATCCGGGTGTTGCCATCCTCGTCCAGCGCGCGGGTGACGGTGAGCTTGCCCGACTTGCGGCGATCATCGCCCAGCTTCAGCCGCGACGGCTTGGGGGCTTCGGGCTTGCGGCCGGGAATGGCGCGCACCCGCATCGAATCGTCATCATCCTCAATGGCATCACCGGGGATGACAAGGCCGTCATCGGCCGCCGGCTGCGGATCGGGGCGGGTGGCAAGTTCCTCCTCGCGGTGGCGCTTCTCCTCGATCCGGCGACGCTCTTCCTCCTCGCGCTGGGCCCGCTCCTGCTCCTCGCGGATGCGGACTTCCTCCAGCAGGCGCAGCCGCTCTTCCTCGGCCTGGCGCTGGTACATGGCGGCCAGTTCGGCCGGCGACATGCGCGGCCTGGTTGGAGCGGATTGGCCGGGCGCCGGGCGGGCCGGCGGCGCTGCCGGGCGCTGGCCAGAGGGGCGGGC
>NZ_WMHO01000152.1 GCF_010994245.1 Sandarakinorhabdus rubra | reverse complement strand
GCGGATGGCGCTGCCCAGCGGGCCGAGGCTGGCCGGTAGCAGCGCCTCCAGGCGCATGCGCAGGGCGCGGGCCAGGCTGGCGGAGCTGCCGCCGGTGGAGATCGCGACGATCACCGGGCTGCGATCGACGATGGCCCCCATCAGGAAGTCCGACAGCGCCGGCCGGTCGACCACGTTGACCAGAAGGCCGCGCGCCCTGAGGCGGCTGGCGGCGGCCGCTGCCGCATCTTCATCGTCGAGAGCCACGAAGGCCAGGCAGGCATCGCTGGCGCCTTCATCGGCGATGCGGCCGCCCGCGGCGCTGACCAGCCGCGCCTTGGCAGCGGCAGCCTCGCCATCGCCAACCACGATCACGGTGCGGCCGGTCAGGGTGACGAAGATCGGCAACTGCTGCATTGGCCCTCCGGGTTGATGGCGGGTTTCCAATTGCAGCTATCGGCGGCCAAAGAAAGTCTTGCTCTACGCCGCTGGCCCGATGCGGCATGGGCGGACCATGGGGTATCACACACAGAGCGGGCGGGTCGTGCTGGTTGGCGCGGGGCCGGGGGCTGCAGATCTGCTGACCATCCGTGCAGTCCGGGCGATGTCGGCGGCCGATGTCGTGGTGCACGATGGCCTTGTTGGTGACGAGGTCATGGCGCTGCTGCCGGCAACGGCACGCCGCATCAGCGTGGCCAAGCAGCGCGCCCGTCACTCGCTGCCGCAAGCCCAGATTGGCGCGCTGCTGGTGAAGGAGGCGCTGGCCGGCAACACCGTCATTCGCCTGAAAGGCGGCGATCCGTTCATCTTTGGCCGTGGCGGCGAGGAAGTCGATGCCTGCGTGGCGGCCGGCGTTCCGGTTGAGGTGATCCCCGGCATCTCGGCGGCCAACGGCGCGGCCGCGGCCCTGCTGCTGCCGCTCACCCACCGCGATCATGCCTCCACGGTCAGCTTTGTCGCCGGTGAGTGCCGGGGGCTGGCGCAGCAGGATTGGGCCGGGCTGGCCGGCAAGGGGCGCACGCTGGTGATCTACATGGGCATCGCCGGTGCCGGGCCGATCGCCGAAAAGCTGATGGCCGATGGCCTGGCCCCCGATACGCCGGTGGCCGTGGTGGAACGCGCCACCCAGCCCGGGCAGCGGCTTGTCACCTCCCTGCTCGCCGATCTGGCCGGGCTGGTGGCGCGCGAAGCGATCCGCTCGCCGGCGCTGATCATCGTGGGTGAAGTGGTGGCCGGTTCGGTCGCCCGACCTGCTCTTGCAAAGGATATCGCATGCCTCGCCTGCTGACCGGCAACCGGCTCGAAACCGGTGACGTGCTGTGGTGGAGCGGGTCGGGCTGGAGCCTGCACTTGAAGGACGCCGTGGACGTCGATGCCGATGGCGAAGCGCTGCTGGCCCAGCTGGTGCCGCAGGAGCGCATCAGCGACCTGGCGCTTATCGACGCCGATGTGACGCCCAGCGGCTGGCGCCCCCGCTCCACGCGCGAACGCGTCCGCGCCGTCGGCCCCAGCGTGCGGCCGGATCTTGCCCTGCCCAGCCTGCCAGTCGAGGCCATCTGATGTACCGTTACGATGAATATGATCAGGCGATCGTCGATGCCCGCGTGGCCGAGTTCCGTGACCAGGTCGCGCGGCGGCTGAACAACGAGATCAGCGAGGATGCCTTCAAGCCGCTGCGGCTGATGAACGGCCTCTATTTGCAGCTCCACGCCTATATGCTGCGCGTCGCCATTCCCTATGGCACGCTGGACAGCCGCCAGATGCGGATGCTGGCCTACATCGCGCGGCGTTATGATCGCGGCTATGGCCATTTCACCACGCGGCAGAACATCCAGTACAACTGGATCAAGTTGGCCGAGGCGCCCGATCTGCTCGCCGAGCTGGCGACGGTGGAGATGCACGCCTTCCAGACCAGCGGCAACTGCATCCGCAACATCAGTTCCGACCAGTTTGCCGCCGCAGCCGCCGACGAGATTGCCGACCCCCGGCCCTATGCCGAGCTGCTGCGGCAATGGTCCACCCTGCACCCCGAATTCTCGTTCCTGCCGCGCAAGTTCAAGATCGCGGTGACCGGCAGCAACATCGACCGCGCCGCGATACAGCTGCACGACATCGGCCTGCAGCTGGTGCGGGGCGAAACCGGCGAGATCGGCCTGAAGGTGCTGGTGGGCGGCGGCATGGGCCGCACGCCGATGCTGGCGCCGGTGATCCGCGAGTATCTGCCGGTGGCGGATTTCCTCAGCTACATGCAGGCGGTCCTGCGGGTCTACAACCGCCACGGCCGGCGCGACAACATCTACAAGGCGCGCATCAAGATCCTCGTAAACGATCTTGGCGCCGAGGAATTCGCGCGCCAGGTGGAGGAGGAATGGGCGCTAGTGAAGCCGCTCGGCCTTGATCCGCCGGCATCGGAACTGGCGCGCATTGCAGCGCATTTCCAGCCGCCCGCGCTGGCGGCCGATGCCCCGGTGGATATCGACCTGTCCGATCCGGCCTTCGCCAAATGGGTGGCGGTCAACACCCATCCGCACAAGGTGCCGGGCCATGCCATCGTCACCATCAGCCTGAAGGCGCCGGGCGAGATTCCCGGTGATGCCTCCGCGGCGCAGATGGACTTGATCGCCGATCTGGCCGAGCGCTATGCGCAGGACGAGATCCGCGTCACCCACGCCCAGAACCTGGTGTTGCCGCACGTACGCCGCGCCGATCTGTTCGCGCTGTGGCAGGCGCTGGCCGGGGCGGGGCTGGCCACCGCCAACCTCGACCACGCGTCGGACATCATCGCCTGCCCCGGCCTAGATTACTGCACGCTGGCCAACGCCCGTTCCATCCCCATCGCGCAGAAGCTGGCGGTCATGCTGGCCCCGCAGGAGAGCGATCTGGGCGAATTGAAGATCAAGGTCTCGGGCTGCATCAACGGCTGCGGGCACCACCATGCCGGCCATATCGGCATCCTGGGCGTCGACCGCCGCGGCGACGAGAATTACCAGCTGTTGCTCGGCGGTTCGGGGGCGGAGGATGCCAGCCTCGCCAAGATCCTCGGGGCTGGCTTCGACGAGAACGGCATCGTGGCGGCGGTGGCCACGGTTGTGGATGTCTACAAGACGCTGCGCACCGGCCCCGAGGAGCGCTTTCTCGACACCTATCGCCGGGTCGGGCCGGCCCCGTTCAAGGAGGCCGTCTATGGCTGAGGCCGCCCTGCTGCGCTGGCGCAACGATCCGGAGCAGACCGCGCCGGCGGTGCCTCTGGCCGACTATCAGCCGGGTGGGATCGCCGTGCGGCTCGCGCCCGACGATGATGCCAGGCTGTTGATCCCGCACCTGGGCAGCCTGCGCCGGATCGACCTCGAGTTCCCGAAGTTCCGCGACGGCCGCGGCTATTCCAGCGCCGCCATCCTGCGCGAAGCCGGCTTTGCCCACGAAATCCGCGCCGTTGGCGACGTGCAGGTGGACCAGCTGGCGTTCCTGCGACGCGCCGGCATCGACGCAGTGGCGCCGAACCGGCCAATCGACCTGGGCGTGGCGGAACGCACACTGGCGCGCTTCGCGCATGTCTACATGCCGGCGGCCGATCGCCGGCAGCCGGTGTGGGCAAAGCGCGGCTGAGACAGCGCTTGGCGGTCGCGCGCGCTTTGCGGATTTGCTAGGGCTCGGGCTCCAGGGCAGCAACCGGGGGCACGCCAACGCCATGACCAAGACCATCGCAGCCGGTCCGACAGACGCGGCGCCGGCGCTGGCCCGCTCCCTGAAGCGCCGCCATGTCACCATGATCTCGCTGGGCGGGGTGATCGGCGCCGGGCTGTTCGTGGGCAGCAGCGCCGCCATCGCCAGCATCGGCCCGGCGGTGATCGTCAGCTATGCGCTGGCCGGCCTCATCGTGCTGATCGTCATGCAGGTGATCGCTGGTCTGGCGGTGGCGGTGCCGCACGCCGGCGCCTTCACCGAATATGCCCGCGCCGGCATCGGCCGCTGGGCCGGCTTCACCTCGGGCTGGCTCTACTGGTATTTCTGGGCGATCGTCATCGGCATCGAGGCGATTGCCGGTGCCGCCATCATCGCCCAGTGGGTGGCGCTGCCGCTGTGGCTGATCGGCACGGCGGTGATGCTGTTGCTGACCGGCACCAACCTGCTTTCGACCCGCAGCTTCGGCGAGTTCGAATTCTGGTTCTCCACCATCAAGGTCGTGGCGATCGGCCTGTTCATCATCGCCTGCGCCGCCTTCATCTTTGGCCCCGGCCCGGGGGTGGCCAACCTCACACAGGCGGGCGGCTTTGCGCCCAATGGCTGGGGGGCGGTGCTGGCCGGGGTGACCTCGGTGCTGTTCGCCCTGGTCGGGGCCGAGATCGTGACGGTCGCGGCGGCCGAGGCCGAGGATTCAGCGACGCTGGTGGCGCGCATGGCCAGCACGCTGATCCTGCGCCTCAGCCTCTTCTACATCGGTGCCATTTTCCTGATCCTCTGCATCGTGCCGTGGAACCAGGTGGTGCCGGGCCAATCGCCCTTCGCGGCCGCGCTGACGGTGGTCGGCATCCCGGGTGCGGCGCTGGTGATGAACCTTGTCGTGCTGGTGGCGGTGCTGTCGTGCCTCAACTCGGCCATCTATGTCGCCAGCCGCGCGCTGTTCACGCTGGCGGCCAACGGCGATGCGCCGCGCTGGATGGTCGCCATCGATCGGCGCGGCGTGCCGGCCCGCTCGATCCTCGCCTGCACGGCCGTGGGCTTTGCCTGCGTGCTGGCCTCCGAACTGTCGCCCAGCGGGGTATTCGCCTTCCTGGTCAACGCCTCGGGCGCGATCATCATCTTCGTCTACATGCTCACCGTGCTGGCCGCGATCCGGCTGGGGGTGGGCACCGGGCCTCTGCTGCGCTGGGGCCGCCATGGCGCGCTGGCCGCCATGCTGGCCGTGCTGGTGGCGATGGCGCGCACGCCCGATCTCGCCATCCAGCTCTATGCCAGCCTCGGCTGTCTCGCGGTGGTGCTGCTGGCGGCCTGCCTCAGCCGGCGGCCGGTTAGCTGATCGCCAGCACTTCCCAGCTCTTCTCGCCGGCCGGCAGCACCACGCGGCGCACATCGCCCACGCGAGCACCGCGAAGGGCGCGGGCGAGGGGCGCGCTCCAGCCGATGCGGCCGGTGGCGACGTCCTGCTCGTCATCGCCCACCAGGGTCAGCGTGCGGCGATGGTCGTCCTCGTCGGCGATCTCCACCGTGCAGCCGAACAGCACACGGGTGCGCTCGGCCTGGGTGGCGGGATCGATCACGCGGGCGGCGGCCATGCGTTTGGCAAGATGCGCCAGTTCACGGTCGATCTCGCGCAGCTTCTTGCGGCCATAGATATAATCGCCGTTCTCGCTGCGGTCGCCATTGCCCGCTGCCCAGCGCACCACCTCGACAATCTCCGGCCGCTCCCGGTGCAGCAGTTCGTCATAGCGCGCGCGCAGCGCTGCCATGCCGGCCGGGGTGATGGGATTGCCGTCCATCAGAGATCGAGCTGCCCCTGCATGGCCAGGCTTTTGCGGCGGCGTGTCGTGTCTGGCAAGCCGGCCCTGCGGCTGCCGTGCTTCGCCACGATGGCGCGCGCCGGCGCGGCATGGGCGGGATCGCGGCGGATGGCGGTGATGGCGGCGCGGGCATCGCGCGCCGCTTGTTCGTGATTGACCAGCGGCGCCGGATAGCTGGCGCGCGCGTCTGCCAGCCACGGTTCATGCACCAGGGGCGTTGGCAGGTGCGCCAGCTCCGGCAGCCAGCGGCGGATGAACTGGCCGTCCGGATCCTGGTCCAGCCCCTGCTTCACCGGGTTGTAGATGCGCGGGATGTTGGTGCCGGTGGTGCCCGATTGCATCTGCACCTGGGCCCAGTGGATGCCCGGCTCATAATCCGTGAACAGCCGCGCCAGCACGGCGCCGCTCTGCCGCCAGTCCAGCCGGAGATGATAGCTGGCGACCGCCATCACCATCGCCCGCATGCGGAAGTTGAGCCAGCCGGTCGCGGCAAGGCTCCTCATGCAGGCATCGACGAACGGCCAGCCGGTGCGCCCTTCTGCCCACGCCGCCAGCCGCGCCGCATCGTGTGTTGGCAGGCGCTCATAGGCCGGGTGCAGGCAGCGGGCCTCCAGCCAGGGCGCGTCCTCCAGCTTCTGGATGAAATGGCAGTGCCAGTGCAGCCGGCTGATGAACGAGTCGATGGAGCGCACGAACATGCTGTCGCCGGTTGCCTGCTTGCGCGTCCGGGCGGCCAGCGCAGCCTGATAGGCCTCGCGCACCGAGATCGTGCCGAGCGTCAGGTGCGGCGACAGGCGCGAGCAATGGTCCGCCCCGCTGGCGGGCGCCGACATGGCCGCGCGGTAGGGCCGGCCGCGCGCGTCGAGAAAGCTTTTCAGCAGCTTCAGGCCCTCGCGCCGGCCGCCGGCCTGGCGGCCAGGGCAGGGATCGGGCGCCAGGCCCAGCGCAGCCGCATCGGGCAGCGGATCGCCGGGCACATCAGCCATGCGGATGCGGGC
>NZ_WMHO01000151.1 GCF_010994245.1 Sandarakinorhabdus rubra | reverse complement strand
CGGACCATCAGGATCGAGCGGTCCAATGGCGCGGTTCTGGCGCCGGAGGCAGCGCACCGCATGGCCGAAGTGGCCCGCCAGGAGGCCGAGACCGCTCGCCGCGCGGCGGAACAGGCCCGCACCGAGGCGCTCGCGGAGGTCGAACGGGTGCGGATCGACTTGCGCGCCCGCTGTGGTCAGGCCGGGGAGGATTTGCCCGCCGACGCTTCTATGGACCAGCTGGCGCTGTGCGGGCGCGACATCAGGGCCGAGGTACGCGCGGCGCTGGCCGAGGCGCGCGCCGCCGTTGCGCGGGCGCCGGGCCTGTCTGCGGCAGACCGCGAGCGCGTGCTGGCCGGCATTGCCCAAGCGGAACGTCGGCAGGAGCGTTGATCGCGCGCGGCTTGGGCCGCAAGGCAGCAGCGTGTATCAAGCGGTCCATGTCCAGCGATCCGCCCGCCACCGGCCGCCTCAAGATCAAGGCCCAGCTGCTGGTGGGCGCCGAAATCGCGCTCGGCCCCGGCAAGGCCGATCTGCTTGATGCCATAGCGGTTGCAGGTTCCATCTCGGCTGCAGCGCGGGTGATGGGGCTCAGTTATCGGCGGGCCTGGCTGATGGTCGATGCCATGAACCGTATGTTTGCCGAGCCGCTGGTCGCCACCCATGCCGGCAGCCGCAGCGGCGCCCGGCTCACCGCTGCCGGCGCTGCCGTGCTGGCTGACTACCGCGCGCTGGACGCGGCGCTGGCGCAGACGGCCGCCACAGCCGGCGCCGCGCTGCTGGGCCGGATCAAGGCTTCGCCGTCACCATTATGACTAGGTCGCGGCCGGGATTGCCGGACAGCTGAACCGTGTAGCGCCCCGGCCCGGCGGCGAACTCCACCACCTTGCGCACGGACGTACACGGTGCCAACGCACCATGGGCGCCGGATGCGATGAACTTGCCGTCCTGCAGCATGTCCACCCACACCGGCTTTGAGAAGGACAGGCGCCACACGCCGGCGGCCGGCAGCGTTACGGCCACGAGGCCGGCATGGGCATCATCTGGCGTGCGCTGCTGTTCGGGTGGCCGGGCAAATGTCACCCTCGCGGCCGGGGCCAGCGTCAGCGCCACCGGCGCGCCGATGGGCAGCGCCGGCAGGTCCGTGCTGCTGGCGGCGGCCGCAAGTGCGGCGCGCGGACCCGCCCAGGCCTTAAGGTCGGGCGGCAGATTGGCATCGCTCACGCTGGCGCAGGCCGGCTGGGCCATCTGAGTCTGGGCTGCCCCGGCCGCGAGCAGCGCCATCGCCGCCAGCATCATTCGCACGGTCATCCGGCCTCGCTCCTGCCCTTGCTATATCTCAAGATATACAGCCAGTGGCCGCCGCGCAACGCTGGCAGCGCGGTCGGAGGGGTCAGGCCGGGTCGCTGGCGGCGAGCAGGCGGCGGGCGAGGGCTTCCAGCCCGGCCTGGTCGTCCGTATCGAAGCGGCCGGGCAACGGGCTGTCGAGATCGAGCACACCGACAACCAGGCCATTGCGCACCAGCGGCACCACGATTTCGGAGCGGCTGTCGGCATCGCAGGCGATATGGCCGGGAAAGGCGTGGACATCAGGCACCAGCTGGGTTTCGCGGGTCGCCGCCGCCGTGCCGCACACGCCGCGCCCCAGGGGGATGCGGATGCAGGCCGGCTTGCCCTGGAACGGCCCCAGCACCAGCTCGCCACCCTTCATCAGGTAGAAGCCGGCCCAGTTGAGATCGGGCAGCTGGTGGAAGATCAGCGCTGCCATATTGGCCATGTTGGCGACGGCGTCACGCTCATCGCCTATCAGCGCCGCCAGCTGGGCGTCGAGCGCATGATATTGGTCCGGCTTGGGGCCGGTGAGGGCAGGGGCAGCGAACGACATGGACGTCAGCGCGGCGCGATGACCATCAGCATCTGGCGGCCTTCGAGGCGCGGCAGCTGCTCAACCTTGGCCAGCTCCGCCGTCTCGTCGCGCACGCGCTCCAGCAGCTTCAGACCCAGCTCCCCGTGGCTGAGCTCGCGGCCGCGGAACCTGAGGGTGAGCTTCACCTTGTCCCCTTCCTCGAGGAAGCGGTGAATGGCCTTCATCTTGGTCTGGTAATCATGCTCGTCGATGTTCGGACGCATCTTGATCTCCTTGATCTCCTGCGTCTTCTGGTTCTTGCGGGCGGCAGCGGCCTTCTTCTGGGCCTCGTACTTGAACTTGCCGACATCGAGGATCTTGCACACCGGCGGATCGGCACCGGGAGACACTTCCACCAGGTTCAAACCCGCTTCCTGGGCCATGGCAATGGCTTCGCGGGTGTAGAGAACGCCCAGATTCTCCCCGTCCTGATCGATGACCCGGACCTTGGGGGACTTGATGAATTCATCATAAAGCGGGCCGGAAATCGGAGCCGGCGTGTTCATGAAGCGGCGAGGGGGCGGTGGTATGGTGGTCTCTCCTGTGCTTGTATCGCGCGCCTCTTACTCTGCCGATGCCCAAAGCGGCAAGAGGCTGGGCGGCAAGAGGCGCGCGCCAATCACTTCTTTGCCCCCAGCGCGGCTTCGAGCGCCGCGATGCCAGCCTTGGCGATCAAGCCATCCTCCTCGCTGGTGGCGCCCGACACGCCGACCGCGCCCGCGGTGCGCCCGCCGGCCCGGATCGGATAGCCGCCGTCAGAGGCCACCACCGGCAGGGTGAGCAGGCGGGTCTGCCCTTCCTTCTGCAGGCGCTGTTCGTAAACGCCGGTGTTGTTGTTGAAGCCGGCCGCCGTGCGCGCCTTGGCGAGGCTGATCTCTGCCCCCACCAGGCTGGCATCGTCCATGCGCGACATGGCGATGGGCACGCCGGCGAAATCGACGACGCTGATGGTGACCTTGAGGTTGCGGCGCACCGCCTCGGCCTCCGCCGCCAGGATCACGATGCGGGCGCCATCAAGGGTGAGCACCGGCCGGTCCCTGACCTGAGCGGCGGCGGGCGCTGCAATCGGGGCGGCGGTGGCGGCAGCGATCAGCGCCGCGGCGATCAGCAACTGCTTCATGGTTGTCATCCCATCCGGTGCAGCGCGCACAGCTTGTTGCCGGCCGGGTCGCGCAGATAAGCGAGATAAAGCGGACCCATGCCGCCCTCGCGGACGCCGGGCGGATCTTCGCAGGCCGTGCCGCCGTTGGCGAGGCCGGCGGCGTGCCAGGCGTTGGCCATTTCCGGGCTGGCCATGGCAAAGCCGATGGTGCTGCCGTTGCCGTGGCACGCCGGGTTGCCGTCGATGGGCACGGAAATGGCGAAGATACCGGTGGGGGTCATCCAGAACACCCGGCCCTTGTCGTCGGCAAAGCCCGGGCCGACGCCCATGGCGCCCAGCGTGGCATCATAAAAGGCCTTGGAGGCGGCAAGGTCGTTGGCGCCGACCATGATGTGACTGAACATGGAATCTCCCCGTTTTTCTATCCGCTCTGGCGGTGCCGCATGGAAGCATGCCGGGCCGCCGCTGTCGAGCGCTGTCAGCGCCCGCCGCGCCCGGCCAAGGCGGCGGCCATGTATCTCCATAATGGATGTAGTTGCGCCAGAACGGTCCAGCTTGCGGCTTGTACTGGATTAGCCGTTTGTTAACTCTCGGGCAGGGTCAAGCTGTTTGGGGAAAAGTCGTGACACTTGCGTGGGTCGCGGCGTCGGTGAGGGCCGACGCGAGCGAATATCGTCGCTTGTCCATTGAAGGATTACCGCCACAGGATACGGAACTGATCACCTTGTTGTTCGAAATTCTGGGCTGGGAGGTGCAGGTGGCCGGAGGAGGTGACCTGCGCGCAGACCAGGTGGAGGACATCGCCGGCTGGCACGGAGGGGCCGGTTGGTGTGACGAAGCTGACTGGAATGGTGGCTCTGGCTGGCATGGCGGGAGCCACGGCAGTTGGTGGGACCAGGCCGGCTGGCAGGGGCCGCCGCGGCTGGTCATGGCACCGTCGGGCGCCATCATCGAGGTGGCGGCTGATGATCCGGCGCTGGCTGCCCGCCTGGCCGCGGCCGGTCTTGATCGGCTGGTGCCGCCGCTCAATCTTGCTGCCCTAGAACAGCTGGCCGTGCTGGCTGGCTGATTGCATCCGTTCCGGGCGGGCTTCCGGGTCAAGCCGTTGCCCTGTGCGGCCGTTCCTCGCCCCTGCCGGCATCGCGGCAGGACGAAGGGGCAGCGCATGGGCGAACATCAACCGGACCGACGCGACAGGAACCGGGCGCCCGTGCTGGCGATGCACGGCGTGTCGCCGGCCGAGGCCGAGCCACTGCTGCTGCTGGCCGAGATCCTCGGCTGGCAGGTGCGCGCCTGTGCGCCGGGGCACGCGATGCCAGCCAGACTGTGCCTGGCGCCGCTGCCAAATGCTCCCGGCGAGGCGGCGGCAATTGGCTCCGCTGGGCCGTCGCTGTTCGCATGGTCACCGGAAAACAACCTTAATGAACTTATCAACAAGCTGGATGCCTCCGTTCTGGAGCAGCCCCTGTGCATCCAGCGGCTGGAGCAACTGTTACAGATTCTTGGCCATCATTCGGAACGGAGCCATTGGGCAGAAGGGCTTCCTCACGATGGCAGCACAGATGAACGGGGGCGTTCAGAGAATGCGCATTGCCACACGGGATACGGCCGCCGATGGCGTGGCCGTGCAAGACAGTCACACCCAGACACTGGGACCTGACACCGACCATCCAGGATTGCATCAATCATACCAGCCGGCCGGGCTGACCGGCGCGGCCGGTGCCGTCACCAGCCGGCTCCATTCACCCGGCGGCTGGCCCGCCGGCCATGTGCTGCAACAGGCCGCCAATGCGCTGCTCGATGGGATTGCCGGGCTGGAACTGCGGGCGGCGCCAACGGCCGAAGCCGCGGGCCACGGGGCGGGCAGCTCCGCCGGCCACGAACAAGCTGCCAGCATCGCCCGGCAGGTCGCCGATATGGCGCAGGGGCTTGCGGCGCTGGCTGATCGCCTGGTGGCGCAGGGCGGCGCCGCCGCCACCGACCTGGCAGAGGCCGATTGCATCGCTTTCCTGGAAAGCCAGTTCCGCATCCGCCGACTGCGCGCCCGCCACCTTGTCGGCATTTCGCTGGGCGAACCGGCGTGGGACATCTTGCTCGATCTGGCGGTCGCACATTACTGGCGGCGCGAGACCTCGGTCACCAGCCTGTGCATCGCGGCCGATGTGCCCAGCACCACGGCCCTGCGCTGGATCAACAGCATGACGCGCGAAGGCCTGATCGTGCGCCGGCCCTGCGTGCGCGATGGACGGCGCAGTTTCCTCGCCATCGCGCCGGCAGGTTATCAGGCCATGCTGGCGCTGGCCGGCGATGCGATGCGCGCCACCGAAAAGGTGCGCGCACGTTACCAGCGCAGCGCTGCCTGATCATCATCTGGTCGGCCTGAATCGGCGAGGCTGAATCAGGAGTGCCCCGCCCGGGGCGGCTGGCAGTCGCCATTGCGGCGATTTCGGGGGCTGGCCAGCCGCCGCTCGATGCCTATGCTGCTGCCGATGGCTGACCCGGTTTCCCCTGATGTTGCGCCAGCGGTTGGGGGCTTGCCGCCGCCAGATCGGGCGTTCGGCCGGGCACCGGCGCTGTTCAACATGCCGCTGCATGTCGCCTTTGCCGATGCCCTCGCCGCCGGCCTGTTGGCGCGATGCCGGCACGATCCACTGCAGTTGGCGCGCACGCTGGTGCTGTTGCCCAACCGCCGGGCCGTGACCGCGCTCACCGAAGCTTTCGTGCGGCAACTGCCTGATGGCACGGGGGGGCTGTTGCTACCGCGCCTTGTGCCGGTGGGTGATCTTGACGATGGCGGCTTCGAACGGCTGGCGCTGGGCGAAGCGCCGATCCCGCCTGCCGTGCCCAGTCTGCTGCGCCGTTTCGAGCTGGCGCGGCTGGCCAGCGGCCTGCCGGGGGCGGCGCGGCTTGCCGTGGAACGGCTTCGCCTCGGCGATGCACTGGGCGATGTGCTGGATGCGCTGCTCGCCGAAGAGGTGGCGCCCGAAGCATTGCGTGATGCTGCCGACGGCCACGATCTCGCCGATCACTGGCAGCGCACGCTGGAATTCCTCGATCTCATCATTGCCGCCTGGCCTGCCGCCCGGCGGGACCATGGCGGCAGCGAGGGCGTCACCAGGCTGGCCGCGCTGATCGATGCCGCCATCGCCCGCTGGCAGGCCGCGCCGCCTACAGGGCTGGTGGTGGCAGCCGGCATTGCCAACCCGACACCGGCGCTGGTGCGGCTGCTGGCGGCGGTGTTGCGACTGCCAGATGGCATGGTGGTGCTGCCCGGGATGGACGATGATGTCAGCCCCGCTGGCATGGCACGCTGGGCTGCGATCCGCGCCGGCACTGTCCCGACCGACGACCCGTCGCCGCCGCGCGCTGATCCCGGCCACCCCCAATGGGGACTGAAGGCACTGTTGGCGTCGCTCGGGCTGGAACGTGCCGACGTGAAACCCTGGCCGCAAACGGGCACGGGGCTTGATGGCCCGCCGGCACGCGCTGCGGCGTTGTTCGCGGCGCTGGCCCCGGCAGCGGCCAGCGACGGCCAATTGGCGCCTGCAGATCCGGCGGCCCGCGACGGCCTGGCGCTGGCCG
>NZ_WMHO01000150.1 GCF_010994245.1 Sandarakinorhabdus rubra | reverse complement strand
GCAGCGGCTGCGCAGCCTGCAGCAGCTGCGGGCGCTGCGGGCGTCGCGGCCGCCGCGCGATGCCATTCGCCGCCGCCGTTGAATTTTTTCGCGAAGGACTCCCGGCCCTCGCAGCGTTGAGGCTGATGTGGGCGGCATCAACGCCCCGCCACATGCGAAGGGAGTGACCACCATGCGTATCCTGATGTCTGCCACGGTCCTGCTGCTGGCCAGCGCCGCCGCCGCCCAGACCGCCCCAGAGCCGACCCCCAAGACCGGCACCGTCACATTCGACACGCCGCGCGCCTCGGGCGGCACCACCATCACCCGCGACCGCGACGCCGGCACCTTCAGCCGCGAGACCGAGGTGACCCGCAAGAGCGACGGCGCCACCATGACCAACAGCCTGACGCGCACCCGCACCGAGAACGGCTTTGCCACCGAACAGAGCCGCACCGGCTTTGACGGCAGCACCAGCGGCCGCACCTATGAGCGGACCCGCACCGACACCGGCTTCACAGAAAGCGGCACCATTACCCGCCGCGATGGCTCCACCTACAATCTGAACGGCAGCCTGGTGCGCGGCGATGGCAGCGCCACCCGGGACCGCGTGCTGACCGACAGCGCCGGTGCCACCATTGCCAGCCGCAACGCGGTGGCCAGCCGCAACGCGGACGGCCAGGTGACGCGCAATGTCAGCGCCACCGGCAACCAGCGCCTGCTGTATCCGGGCCGTGGCGGCGGCCCGCGTGGCGCCGGTCCGCGCGGGAGGGGTCGCCGCTAGGCACGTCCCCAGCCTGGCGCGACAGGGACCAGGGCGCATCGCGCCCTGGTCCTTTGTCGTCAGGACCGGCGCGGTGGCTTGGACGAACCGCCGGGCTGGCTGCTGCGCGAACGACGCTCGCCCCGGCGGTTGCCGCTCGCCGTGCTCGACAGGCGGCGGGATTTCTTCGCCGGCGGCGGCGGTGGCGGCGCCTCCTCCACATCGCCCAGCGCCAGGTCGAAGCCCAGCATCGCCCAGCTTTCGGCCATGTGGGGCGGCAGATCGGCCTTGATGTCGAGGCGGCCGCCATCGGGCAGCGCGATCACCAGCCTCCGGCTGTGCAGGTGCAGCTTGCGGCTGATCCCGCCGGTCAGGAACGCTTCCTTGCCGCCATATTTGCCGTCGCCCACCAGGCAGTGGCCGATGGCGGCGGCGTGGACGCGAATCTGGTGGGTGCGGCCCGTCAGCGGCTGAAACTCCACCCAGGCCGCCCGCCCGGCCGCGCGTTCGATCACGCGATAACGGGTCTTGGCCTTCAGGCCGGTTTCGGGATCGACCTGCATCTTCTCGCCGCCGGTGCCGGGCTGCTTGGCAATCGCGGCATCGATGGTGCCGGCGCTGACCTTGGGCACCCCCATGGTCAGCGCCCAATAGAGCTTCTTCGCCTCGCGCCCGGCAAATTCCTTGCTGAAGAAGGCGGCGGCGCGCGCCGTGCGGGCGAGCAGCAGAACGCCCGACGTGTCCTTGTCCAGCCGGTGCACCAGCCGCGGGCGGGACGGGGCATCATACTGCAGCGCATCCAGCATGGCATCGACGCTGGTCGACAGGCCGGTGCCGCCCTGCGTCGCCAGGCCTGGCGGCTTGTTGATGACGATCGCATGGGCATCGCGGTGGATGACCATCGCGCGCATATAGGCGATCTCGGCATCCGACAGCGGCGAGCGTTCCTTCACCTTCGGGCGCGGCGCCGTTTCGGCCGGCAGCGTGTCGGGCCAGTCAAGCCGCTGGCCGGCAGCGATCCGGTCCCCGGGGCCGGCCTTCTTCCCATCAAGCCGCACCGACCCGGTTTTCGACCAGCGCGAGACGATGTTGAAGCTGATGCCGGCGGCGTGACGCTGGAACCAGCGGTCGAGGCGGATGCCGTCGTCATCCTCGGCAATGATCGCGTTCGGCATCAGGCCAGCCCCCGCGCCAGCCACACCCCGGCCAGCACCGCCAGCACGCTGCCGGCCGCGCTGGACACGGCATAGGCCGCCGCCAGCGCCACTTCGGCCCGGGTGATCATGTTGTAGACCTCGAGGGAAAAGGCCGAAAAGGTGGTGAAGCCGCCGAGCACGCCAGCGCCAAGCAGCAGGCGCAACTCCTCGCCGCCGTCACCAAAGCGCGCCAGCCAGCCGGCCAGCACGCCCATCAGGAAGCCGCCGATGATGTTCACGGCAAAGGTGCCGAACGGAAAGCCGCCGCCAAGCGCCACGATCGCCCAGCGGCCAATGCCATAGCGCAGCATTGAGCCGATGGCGCCGCCAAGGGCGACCAGCAGCAGATGGGGCATGGCGGGGTTCATCGCCACCCCTTAGCGGGATTGCACTGCCATTGCCAATCGTGGCGGCCGGGCGCAGACTTGGGCGATCTCTTTGGGGGGAGAGTGACGATGACCACGGCGCCCGTGCCAACTCCAGTGCTTGCCCATGTCGTGTTCCAGACACGGCGGTTCGAAGCCATGCTGGACTGGTATCACCAGGTGTTCGGCACCCACGTGGTGCACCAGAACCCGGCGATGGCCTTCATGACCTTCGACGACGAGCATCACCGCTTCGCGCTGCTCAACCTCGACCTGGTGGCGCCCGGTGGCCCGGCGAATCGCGGGGCGGTGGGCCTCAATCACATCGCCTACACGCTGCCCAGCGCCGCCGCGCTGATGACCCTTTATCGCCGGCTGAAGCAGGTTGGCGTGGTGCCGGTATGGCCGGTCCACCATGGCACCACCCTGTCGCTCTATTATGATGATCCCGATGGCAACCGCATCGAGTTTCAGGTGGACGCGATGCCGCCGGGCCAGGCCGCGCTGTTCATGCACGGGCCGGACTTTGCCGCCAACCCGGTGGGCGTCGCCTATGATCCCGATGCGCTGCTGGCGCGCTTCGAGGCCGGCGCCAGCGAGGCGGAGCTGCTGGCGTTCAGCGCCGGGGAGCCCGCGCCGATCCCGCCGCTGCGGCACTAGGGCCAGGGCACTAGACCACCCCGAACGTCCAGCCTTCGGTTTCGGCAATGGCGGGCGTCAGCGCGGCTGGCTGCCACCAGTGCGGCTGAAGCGCGATGGCGCGCAGCCCGGCGGCCGTGACGATGGCATCGCCGACATGATCGGGAAACGTGGCCGGAAAGACCGCCGGCATGGGCAGGCTGCCGTGGCGGGCGAGCGCCGTATCGAGCGTCTGGAGATCACGCAGCTTACCCCGGAACCCGGCAAGGCGCGCGAAGGCCTGGGCATAGATTTCGAGGATCACCGGGCCACGCCCGGGCAGCGGATCAAAGGGCCACACCGGCCACTCCAGCCGGTGCAGCAGGCGCATGGCCGTGAGCGTCGCCTTGCCAACCTGGGAGGCGCCGAGCAGCACGAAGTTGGAGGTCGGCACGCCGAGGCCACTGTCCTTGTAGACCTGCTCCGTCACCCTCAGATGCGCGCGATGGTGGCGGGGGCCGTCCGCCGCGCCCAGCCAGAAGGCCTCGCGCCGGTGCTGGATGAAGCCATGGCCGCCCAGGTCGTCCTCAGCAGCGCATACCGCTTCCACTTCGGCCCAAAGCTCGCGCGCGGGCTGGGTGAAGGGCGGCACTGCGGCAAAGCCGAAACCGGCATCCATGCCCACAAGCACATCGCCCGACAGGCGGCCCAGCCATTCGAGCGCCGCCATGCGGGACCACACGCCGCCGGGCGGCAGCACCAGTTCGGGCGGCGCATCACCCGCCGCGCAGCAGGCGATCTGGATGGACTTGTGCCGACAGCCTTTGGCGCCCGACCAGTCGATGCCGACGAAGCGGGTGAACCTCACAACCCCCGCGCCTTGCGCTGGGCGGCGGAGGCATGGCCGGCCCAGGCCCGTTCCACCAGCACGGCGATGCGTTCGGGATCGGCGGTGGCCAGCCGTGCCAGCACCGCCGGCCAGCCGACATAGTGCGGGGTCTGGAAGAAACAGCCGGGATCGGTGGCGATCAGCATCTCCACCTCGTCCAGACCTGCACGCAATACGAAATGATCGGGCTCGCGCCCGATCACCACGAACATCTTGCCGCGCACCAGCACGGCATCGCGGCCATAGCTGGTGCCACGCGTGCTGCCGGGCAGCGCCAGCGCCATCTGCACAACCTCGTCCCAGGTCATGCGCCACTCTTCAACGCTGCGCGCCGTCGGGCCCATTCGGCCAGCCGTTCGGCGATGCGGGCCTCCATGCCGCGCGGGGACGGCGTGTACAGCGTCTGCGCGCCCATGCCGTCCGGCCAGTAGTTCTGGCCGGAAAAGCCATCGGGTGCGTCATGGTCATAGGCATAGCCCTGGCCATAGCCCAGGTCCTTCATCAGCCGGGTCGGCGCGTTCAGTATGTGGGCGGGCGGCGTTAGGGATCCGGTCGCCGCCGCCAGCTTCTTCGCCGCCTTTTCCGCCACATAGGCGGCGTTCGACTTGGGCGCGGTGGCGAGATAGAGGCAGGCGTGGACGATGGCGAGCTCGCCTGCCGGGCTGCCCAGGAAATCAAAGGCATCCTTGGCGTCGAGACAGACGCGCAGGGCATTGCTGTCGGCGAGGCCGACATCCTCGCTGGCAAAGCGCACCAGCCGCCGCAGGAGGTAGAGCGGCTCCTCGCCCGCCACCAACATGCGCGCCAGCCAGTAGAGCGCGGCATCGGGATCGGAGCCGCGCAGGCTCTTGTGCAGAGCAGAAATCAGCCCGTAGTGGCCCTCGCGGTCCTTGTCATAGACCGGCATGCGGCGGTGCAGGAAGGCGGCGAGCGCAGCGGCATCGAGCGGCGCCACGTCCCCCAGCGCCAGCAGCGTTTCGGCCTGTCCCAGCAGGAAGCGGCCATCGCCGTCGGCACTGGCGATCAGCGCGGCGCGGGCCTCGTCCGTCACCGGCAGGGCGTGGCCGGTGAGCGCTTCGGCGCGAGCGAGCAGCTCGGCCAGCGCCGTCTCGTCCAGCCGCTTCACGATCAGCACCCGGGCGCGCGACAGGATGGCGGCGTTCAATTCGAAGCTGGGATTCTCGGTGGTGGCGCCAACGAGGGTGATGGTGCCATCCTCCATCGGCCCCAGAAAGCCATCCTGCTGGGCGCGGTTGAAGCGGTGGATCTCGTCCACGAACAGCAGGGTGCGGGTGCCCGCCTTCGCCGCTTCGCGGGCTTCGGCGAACAGTTTCTTTAGGTCGCCAACGCCAGCGAACACGGCCGATATGGCGACGAAGCGCATCCCCACCGCTGCGGCGAGCAGGCGTGCGATCGTTGTCTTGCCGGTGCCGGGCGGGCCCCACAGGATCAGGCTGGAGAGGCTGCCCGATGCCACCATGCGGGTGATGGCCCCATCCGGGCCGGTGAGCGCATCCTGCCCCACCACCTCTGGAAGGCTGCGCGGGCGCAGGCGTTCGGCCAGCGGGGTGCCAAGGGGAGCATTCCCGCCCGGTCCAGGATCGTCAGTGGCGAACAGGTCGGCCATGGCTGCTTGTCACGCCATCGGCACGCCGGCGCAAGCGCCTCAGCTCTTGAACCAGGCCTCGACTGTGCCGGTGAGCTTGATGGTCAGCGGGTTGCCCTTGCGATCGAGGCTCTTGCCGGCGGCGACACGGATCCAGCCTTCGGAAATGCAATATTCCTCGACGTTGGTGCGCTCCACCCCATTGAAGCGGATGCCGACGCCGCGCCGCAGCAGTTCCCAGTCGTGGAAGTCGCTGCGCGGATTGACCGACAGGCGATCGGGCGGCGAGTCGGTTGCCGGCGTTTCGGGGGCGGTTTCAGGCGTATCGGTCATGCCGGGCTGCATAGTCGCCACCAGCCGCCCGGGCAAGAAAAAGGGGCCGCCAGCACATGCCGGCGGCCCCTGTTTCGTGTTCGGGCCTGATCGGGCTTACCAGATCAGCCTTCGACCTCTTCGGTCGGCAGGGTGCCCGGCTCGGCGTTCGGATCGAACACCTCGGTGAAGCCGGCTTCCTCGCGCTCGGCAGTGGCGGCGATGTCGACGCCCTTGGCCTGCAGCTCGGCCTCTTCGGCCGAACGCGCGATGTTGACCTTCACCAGCACCACCACTTCCGGGTGCAGCGCCACCTTGACGTCGTGGACGCCCAGCGACTTGATCGGCTTGTCGAGCACGATCTGGTTCTTGTTCACCTTGTGGCCGCCGTGGGTCAGCGCTTCGGCGAGGTCGCGAGCGGCGACCGAGCCATAGAGCTGGCCGGTGCCGGAAGCGGCGCGGATCATCACCACGCTGGCGCCTTCGATCTCACGCGATTCGACGCGGGCGATGTCGCGGCGCTTGGCGTTGTCGGCCTCGATGCGGGCACGGTCGGCTTCGAACCGCGCCTTGTTGGCATCGGTGGCGCGCAGGGCCTTGCCGCGCGGCAGCAGGAAATTGCGAGCGAAGCCAGGCTTCACCTTGACGACATCGCCAATGGTGCCGAGCTTCTCGACGCGTTCAAGGAGGATCACTTCCATGGCAGCTGCTCCTTACTTCACGAGGTAGGGCAGCAGGCCCAGGTGGCGCGCGCGCTTGATGGCCTTGGCCAGTTCACGCTGCTTCTTGGCCGAAACGGCGGTGATGCGCGCCGGCACGATCTTGCCACGCTCGGACACGAAGCCCTGCAGCAGGCGCACATCCTTGTAATCGATGGCGGGGGCATTGGCGCCCGAGAAGGGGCACGACTTGCGGCGGCGGAAGAAGGGACGTCCCATGATGCCAGTCTCCCTCAGTACGCTGCGCGCGGTTCACGGCGCGGGCGTTCGCCGCGCGGCGCGCCGCCATCACGATCGCCGCGACCTTCACGGCCACCCTCACGGCCTTCGCGGCCGCCTTCGCGCTCGCCACGG